>DVIO01000105.1 GCA_018711205.1 Candidatus Avamphibacillus intestinigallinarum
ACTCCTACTTACACAGTTCAGTTTACACTCCCGCGTTTATGGTAACGTTAAGATCTAATTTTTTTAACTCTTTTAGTGTTCTTCAGTATCTCCATTTAATAAGACTACTGCAATTTATCGGTTTTCCAACTCTTAATATTTTGTATTTGCCATATTATTTATGTGGATATATTTTAAAAGAAAAGACTACTCGTAAATGAGTGGTCTTATTTGTTTAACGATTGGCATCTACCCACGCAATTATTTTTAGCCCCAATTTAGCCCCAAAATCCCGTAAATCTTCCCGCACATAGTTGCTTTTTGTTGCGGGAATTTGCAATATGAAAAAGCAAAAAAGCCTTGAAACATTGATATGACAACATTTCAAGACTTTTAATATAGTTGTTTGTACGCTGTTCAAATTAACGTGAGTAGAACTCAACGATAAGTTGTTCAGTAATTTCAGCAGGTAATTCTGAACGTTCTGGAAGACGAACGAAAGTACCTTCTAGTTTATCTTGATCGAATGAAACAAAGTCAACTGTGAAGTTGTTTGATTCAATCGCTTCTTTAACGATATCAAGATTTTTAGATTTTTCACGAAGGCCAATTGTTTGACCAGGTGTAACGCGGTATGAAGGAATATCAACGCGTTTGCCATCTACTAAGATGTGACCGTGGTTTACTAATTGACGAGCTTGTCTACGTGTACGAGCAAGACCTAAACGGTATACGATGTTATCTAAGCGAGATTCAAGAAGAATCATGAAGTTTTCACCGTGGATACCTTGTCTTTTACCAGCTTCATTGAAAAGGTTACGGAATTGACGTTCGTTCAATCCATACATAAAACGAAGCTTTTGTTTTTCTTGTTGCTGTAGACCGTACTCTGAGATTTTTTTACGTTGGTTCGGTCCGTGTTGACCTGGTGCGTAAGGGCGTTTTTCTAACTCTTTACCAGTTCCAGTTAGAGAAATCCCTAAACGACGAGATTTTTTCCAAATTGATCCTGTAAAACGTGACATAAGTATATGTCCTCCTCTAGATTATCTAATTTTGCATAAAATAAGTAAGTGTGTTCCAAAATGTTGTTCATTTTATTTTCATGTACCATCGCTCCAGCAGCAGAGAGTTACACGATACACCTCAATAATGAGGAATAAAATGAGATCAAGCATCAGTTCACGTAGGCTACCTTTTTTATTTTACACAAAGATTAGTATATAATTGATAGATAAGAAAGTCAACTTGGATTGGTATATTTATGATAAGAATTGCTCTAAAGTATGAACGAATGTTTCTAAGAGTGCTTGGTCTGAATGATCAAAACGATGATAGCTTGGGCTGTCGATGTCTAATACCCCATATGGCTTATCATGAATTAGAATTGGGATGACGATTTCTGAACGTGATGCAGCATCACATGCAATATGTCCGGGAAAAGCCTGAACATCATCGACTCGTTCGGTTTGTTGTTTTAAGAGAGCCGTTCCACAGACACCTTTACCGATTTCAATGCGAATGCAGGCAGGTTTGCCTTGAAAAGGACCGAGAATTAACGTCTCATCCTGTAAAAGATAAAATCCGACCCAATTGATATCATCTAAGTATTCATTTAATAAAGCACTTGCATTAGAGAGAAGCGCTATATGATTTGTTTCCTCTGCTGACAGAGCAATGAGTTGTTTAATTAAAGTATGATTAGAGTAATCTGTTGAATGAGGCATTATTGTTTCCTCCTACTATTTATAATTTATAAAATTTTAAAGCGCGATTTCGACAAGATGAGCGTGCTGTTGTCGAGCGAAAAATAAAGGACTTTACATTTACCTGTCGTAATTGTGACATAAGGAGTTGAATCATCGTGTTAATGAATGCTTCACAGCAAAAAGTGTTAGATGCTGCTTCACAATTATTTTTCCATAAAGGGTTTCATGGGACGTCTGTTCGGGATATCGCAGACAAGGCAAATGTTAACGTTTCGCTTATAAGCTATTATTTCAAAGGTAAGCAAGGGTTGCTAGAATATGCCATTACACATTATTATGAAGCTTATTTAGAGACGATTGAAGAGGCACTGATTACGAATGAACAGGCTTCCGAAAAAGATATTTTAAAATATATGGTCCGTCGTATTATTGAATATAAACAGGAACATTATCAAATGTCTTGTTTTATTCATAGGGAGTTATCACTTGATTCGATCTTTGTACGTGAAATGGCCGTTACGTATTTGGCGAAAGAAAACCATTTTATTAAAAATGCATTAAAAGCAATGCTGCGAGATCATAAGCAAAGTCGTATGGATCAAGAGTTTCTATATATGCATTTAAAAGGGATGCTGATTACACCATATGTCTTGCATAATGAATGGAAAAATCATTTCGTAGGTGAGGCATCACATGAGCATTTTAAACGAAAGTACGTCGAAACGATTCATCGCTGGATTGATTTCATTGAAAAAGAGCCACAAAAAGAGTTAGCAATCCACGTTAATATTCAGGATGAACAGTAAGGTAAGCAGAAATTCTGCTTACCTTTTTAAAAGGTTTCAATAGTCATTTTTCGGGGAAAGGATTCTCGATATAACCTTATACGACAAAACTCTATATGGTTTCGTAATAATTTTTATTTTTTTCGCCAAAAAATGTGTATACATGGTATCATAAGTAATATGAATATGAAATGAATAATGAAACTTACTTGATATAGAGATAGAATCCGGTGAAGGGACTTACCTCTTATACGGAATTGGGTTAGGAGGCAAAGGAATATATGGTTTATGCTATAGCAATTGTACTAATTATCATTGCACTATTTATTTTTGGCTCGATTTGGAGAAAACGTATATATGACGCAGTTGATCAACTTGAAAGTTGGAAAATAGACATTATGGATCGAGATGTCGCAGTTCAACTGTCTCAAATTAAAACATTGAATTTATTAGGTGAAACACTGGAAAAGTTTGAAGGCTGGAAAACACGTTGGGAAGACATCATTGCCACCGAATTATTAGAAGTGGAAGAGATGCTATTTGATGCTGAAGAAGCGGCTGACCGTTATCGTTTTAGTAAAGCGAAAAAAGTCCTCCATGAAACCGAACAAAAATTAAATCTTATTGAAGCAGATATCGAGAAGATTTTAACTGAGTTATCAGAACTGATGGAATCTGAGGAAGTAAGTCGTGAAGGTATCGAATATGTCGAACCGACACTTAAAAATTTAAAAAGACAGTTATCGCAAAAAAGATACCAATATGGTAAAGCAGAAGCGAAATTTGATAAGTCTTTAGATGCTTTAACAGAGCGAGTGAAAACATATCATGAGCTCACTGAGTCAGGGGATTATATCGAAGCGAAAGAGCTTGTCACAGAACTTGTAACAGAGCTCGACACTTTAAAAGAAAAGATGGACGATTTCCCAACTGTATATAAAGCTCAACGTCACGAGGTTCCACAACAATTAGATGACTTACAACGTGGTATGAAGGAAATGAAAGATGATGGATACCGCATTGAATTTCTTGGTTATGAGACTGAGATTAAGAATTATAAAGAGCGTATAGAAGCTTGTAAAGATATGCTTGAACAAGGTGAAATCGAAGACGTCAAACAATTGATTCATGAAATCGAAGAACGTATTAAGGAAATGTATGATGCACTTGAAAAAGAAGCAATTGCTAAAAGCTATTTAGAGTCACAGTTACCTAGCTATGAGAATGTGATAAAAAGTTTAGAGACATCTTTTTCAGAAACGAAATTAGAAGTCGAAAAGATGAAATCTGCTTATCGTTTTGAAGATCAAGATATAGAACAATACATGACAGTTAATAAAACGATTGCGCAAAT
>DVIO01000106.1 GCA_018711205.1 Candidatus Avamphibacillus intestinigallinarum
AAATTCAAGCAATTGAAAAATGAATACATTTCTGTCTTCAAATTCTTTACTAAATTGTTCAATAACACCATCTTTAATTTTAAATGTATTGTCGGAAACCTTATCAAAATCCTCCTCTAATGATAATAAAGTAAAACAGCATATAGGAACATTTTTTAAATCTTCATATTGTTTATGAACTGCTCCTCTTGTTATATTTATATGGTACATTTTTTCTTCATCTTTAATACTCACAAAATACTTCTTATTATTTGTATTTAATGGTCTACTCCAAGAACCTTCTCTTCTATCACCTATTACTCTGTCATTTTTTTCTTCTTCTAACTCAATAAAGTATTCATTTCTTTTAAAGAACAACTCTCCCTCTAGCAAGGAGCTTGTGTATTCTGGAGTCACAAACTTAACTAGAAAATACATCACCATCATCCTTCTGCATTAATAAAATAATAGATCTAATAATTATTAGTTATTAGATCTATCAATGATTAATTTATGTTCTCCGCCATCAATTCCGCCTGTTTAACTACTGTTTCCACTGCCATTTTTTGTAAGTCTGGTGGGTAACCGTATTTCTTTAACAATCTTCTAACTGTGATGCGCATCTTTGCTCTTGCTGATTCACGTAAGTTCCAGTCTATACTCATGTTTTCTTTAACAGATTTTGTAAGTTCATGTGCGATTGCTCGTAATACTTCATCACCAAGAACTTCTTCTGCTGTATCATGTGAAGAAAGTGCATCATAGAATGCAACTTCTTCTTTAAGCATGCCATGATTTTCTCCTATTTTATATGACTCATTCATTTCTTTTGCTAGTTCAATCAGTTCCTCAATGACTTTAGACGTCTCGATTGCACGTTTATTGTATTGGTTCACTGCATTTTCTAGCATCTCTGAAAACTTCTTCGCTTTAACTAAATTCGTTTTCTGAACAGCTTTAATTTTCCCTTGTAACAGACGATTTAATAGTTCTACTGCTAAGTTTTTCTGAGGTAATGCTCGAACATCTTCCAAAAACTTATCCGAAAGTATTGAAATGTCTGGGCTATCTAATCCTAGAGTCTCATATACATCGACTACTTCTTCAGAAATAATTGATTTAGATATTAATTGATTCAGCTGATCATCAATTTGTGCTGTTGTTTTCTTGCCACTTCCTGATGGAATGAGCTTCATTAAACCTGATTTAACCGCCTTAAAAAAGCCTATTTCAGCGTTTAATTCTTGTGCTTCTTCTTCCGTTGAACATAAGGCAAATGCTTTAGATAATTCAGTCACCGTCTTTATGAAATGCTTCTTATCTTCTTCACCTAACCCAATAACAAAATCCATAGTTTCAGTAATAGCTTTCATTCGCTCTGATGATTTATCGGATAAGAAGTGCTCATAATTATGTTGATAAAGCATATCTTGAATAATTTCGAATTTTTCGAGCATAAGGTCAACTGCAACTGATGTGTCGATGCCTGTATTTTCACGATCAGATTCTGTATATTGCTTTAAAGCTTCTTTTAAACTATCCGCAATACCTATGTAGTCGACAATTAGTCCTCCTGGTTTATCTTTAAACACACGGTTAACGCGAGCAATCGCCTGCATCAAGTTATGCCCACGCATTGGCTTGTCCACATACATTGTATGCATAGATGGTACGTCAAACCCTGTTAACCACATGTCACGAACGATAACAAGTTTCAATTCGTCCTCATTATCTTTCATACGACGTGCTAAAAAGTCTCGACGTCTTTTGTTACCAATGTGTTGCTGCCAATGTTCAGGATCATTTGATGCGCCTGTCATAACAATTTTGATTACACCTTTATCATCATCATAAGAATGCCATTCTGGTCGAATTCTTATGATTGCTTCATATAAATCAACAGCTATCCGACGACTCATGACAACGATCATCGCTTTACCATGAATGGCTGTCTCTCTATTTTCATAGTGATCCACAATATCCTTCGCTAATTGGTCAACCCGACTCTCTGCACCTGCTAGAGCTTCTAAACGTGACCATTTGGATTTCAATCGTTCACGGTCAGACTCTTCTTGGTATTCAGTAATCTCTTCATAATCACTATCAATATTCAAGTCTTCAGGTAATTGAAGTGGGATGATTCTACTTTCATAGAAAATACGAACGGTTGACTCATCTTCTACTGATTGAGTCATATCGTAAATATCAATATAATTACCAAATACAGCTGGCGTATTTTTGTCTGCCATTTCAACTGGTGTACCAGTAAATCCAATGAATGACGCATTTGGTAGTGCATCACGCATATATTTTGCATAGCCATATTTTGTTGCAATATCTGAATTTCCCTTTTGCATTTCTGCTTGAAAACCATATTGTGTACGATGAGCTTCATCTGCCATCACAATCACGTTCTTACGTTCCGTTAAAGCATCCATCGTGCTTGTTCCTTCTTCAGGGGCAAACTTCTGCATCGTTGTAAAGACAATTCCACCTGATTCAACGGCTAGTAAATCTTTTAAATCACTTCTTGTTTCTGCTTGCTTCGGCGTTTGACGCAATAAATCTTTCGACATGGAAAAGGTTCCGTACAGTTGATCGTCTAAGTCATTTCGGTCTGTTAAGACGACAACAGTTGGATTATCCATCTCTAATACAAGTTTCCCTGTGAAAAAGACCATGGATAAACTTTTACCAGAGCCTTGTGTATGCCAAATAACCCCAATTTTACGGTCTCCATCCGCACTTGAAGCTCGTTTCGCTTGTTCAACTGCCTTATTGACTGCGTAGTATTGATGATATGCTGTAACAATTTTAAAGGTATTCTCTCCATCTGATTGGAAGACAACAAAGTGACGTAATATATCT
>DVIO01000107.1 GCA_018711205.1 Candidatus Avamphibacillus intestinigallinarum
ATTCCCAGGTCCAGGCCTAGCCATTCGTGTACTAGGTGAAATAACTGAAGAAAAACTAGAAATCGTACGTGAATCAGATGCGATTTTACGTGAAGAAATTAGAAACGCTGGCCTGGAACGTGACATTTGGCAATACTTCACAGTACTTCCGAATATCCGCAGTGTTGGTGTCATGGGCGATGCCCGTACGTATGATTATACAATCGGTATTCGCGCGGTTACATCTATTGATGGGATGACATCAGATTGGGCACGTATCCCATGGGATGTACTTGAGACAATCTCACGCCGTATCGTAAACGATGTCGAGCACATCAACCGCGTTGTGTATGATATTACGAGCAAGCCACCAGCAACGATTGAGTGGGAATAAGGAATAATAGGAAAGAGTCAAAAATCTTTGGATTTCAAGGGTTTCTGACTCTTTTTTTTGACCACTATAATTGATAGGAAGATAACGAAAAAAATTGTCTTCCGGCTACCACCCCGGAAGACATGGCTAAAATTTGAATTACCTTTACTTAGATAAATAATTATACGTTTTACTTCATTGCCTTATTTAAAGAATATGAACTTTGTCCTCAAGTACTTTAAAAGCAATGTTAAGGTAATCTCACCTTGTTTTCAAATGTATAATTTTGTTGCGTATATACAACTTAACACTCTTGTTTCCTTAAGGCAACATATTTATGAATGGACTATTTATTGAAAGAGCGAAAAACAAATTGTAAATAAAGATTGTAGGTTAACTCCAGAAAGATAAACGATTTTGATTAAAAGATAGATAAAGAATAACTAATAATTTCCAAATTAGACTTAGCAAATGGTATGAAAAAGAGGTATTGTGTAAAACAATATCTTTTTTTATTCATAAAATCAGATATTTTGTTTGTGAATAGAGACAAGCAGTTAAACTAATGTAATCGAGAAAAAAGGAGTAAAAATTTTAATTTTGCTACTTCAATACTAGTTTAAAGTGATTTATGTTTGGAGATAGAAATGTTCATGTAGGTACTGAAGAAGAATTTGATAGGCTAGCAACAAAGGCACATTTAGCATATTTAGTAAGTGATATTTCACATTGGGGAAATTTATTGAACTAGAATGATATTAAAATTATAAAGGGGACTCTAATCCCTGGTTTTGATCGTTTTGAATTTAGAGACCCTTTTGGTAATAGGGTAGAGATGATTCAGGAATTATAATATCAAGATTTTATAAATTGAAAGGGTTTATATTTGGTGAGTTTAATAAATCGTTATGTTATTAAAATAAGTAGTAAAAAATGAGTATTATCGGAATAACCGAAAAACAGCTAACGTTAAACTGTTGGCTGTTTTTTTTGTTTGTTATGTTTTTGAAAATCCTCGGCTAATCCCGTGGATCAGAAGAGCTTCTAGCCTGGTATCAAATGTCTATATTGGCTTTTGAAAAGGAAATGATATGATTAAATTACTAGATATAAAAATGCCATTAGCCTCTATACTAACAGTATTTTCAATTTTACTGATTACAATTCATTATTTTGTTTCACTAACAACTGTAAATCGTTCATTGATATGTTTTGGTTCTTCAATTTCATCTAATACTGCAATAGCAAAATCAGCATAGCTAATATAACTTTCACCTTTTGAATTTACTAGGAGATGATCTTTTCCAGATTGATATGATCCAGTTCTTTTCCCATTAGCATCAAAGATTGCAGAAGGGCTAATAAATGTCCAAGTAATATTTGAGGTTTCCTGTAACTCGTGTAAGTTTCTTTCTTGCCCTTTCGCAGTTGGAATAAATTCATTTGGAAATTCAGGTGTATCTATTAATGGAATTGTTTTATCTTCATCTACATAAAGACTCCCAGCGCCGCCTACAATAATTGCTCTAGTATTTGTTCCTTTTAATGCTTCAATTAAAGCATGTCCAGCATCAACATGCGGCTGTTCTTCACCTAATGGAGCACCAAAAGCATTTACAACAACATCAAACTCTTTCAAATCATTTGATGTCAGATTCAAAATATCTCTTTCCAAAATAGAAATATTGTTTTCTTCAATTTTTGAGGAATCTCTAACAATTGCAGTAACTTCATGTCCACGTTGAATCGCCTCTTGTAAAATACGACTTCCAGCTTTACCACTTGCTCCAATAATTCCTAATTTCATTTTATTCCCTCCTAAATATATATTGTAACTATAATCATTACATGTAATAATGATAGTTACAACTGATTAGTTTGTCAATTTTTAAGCTTATTGAGCACATGATTATGTCAGTCCATCCACCTATAATCAAATAGGTTACAAGTATGTTATAATCATACAAATTGATTGAATTGAAAAGGTGATAAAATGTCTATAAGCAGTCGTTTTTCGGTAGCTATTCACATACTAGCTCTCCTTGAAATAAATAAAGATGAGGTGTGTACTTCCGAGTACTTAGCTGGAAGTATTAATACAAATCCAGTTGTTGTTAGAAAAATAATTGGTATGTTAAAAAAAGCGTGTTTGGTAAAAGTACGTCCAGGAATTGCGGGGACTGAACTTGGTAAAGATTTATCTGACATAACATTGTTTGACGTTTATAAGGCAGTTAATGTTGTACTTGAGAAAGAGTTATTTACGATTCATGATAATCCGAATCCTGAATGTCTAGTTGGAAAGAACATTCAGGATACAATTGAACCATTTTTTATAGAGGCACAAGTAGCAATGGAAGAGGTATTAAAAAGTCGTACACTAAAGGATGTTGTGCAAGAAATTGTTACGAAAGAAGATATTGATTAAAAAGAATTTCCGGAAATCATATGCTTCCTAATGGTAGACAGATTAGAAAGGAAAATCTATCTAACCAATAGGGAGTTTTTAATGTTAAACAAAGGATTGTTTTTGGAAATAAAATGATGAGCGATTTAATATATAGATTTGTAAAATATCTTCAATACAATAAAATAAGAATACATTAATTCGATTATCTTATCTAATAAAATTTAATCGAAATGAATTGACATTAACGTAACGTCATACCTTATCTTTGTAATAGAAAAGCGGTACATAAATTTAACAAAGGTGCACCTAAAGGATGGAAGGTAGCAGATAAAAGCGGTGCAGGAACATATGGAACAAGAAATGATATTGCTGTTGTGTATCCACCAAACAGAGAACCAATCGTTATGGCGATTATGTCCCGTCAGGATAAGGGAGATGCTGAATTTAATGATGAGGTAGTCGTCGAAGCAGCGAACATCACATTAGAAGCGTTGAAATAAATATGAGAATCATAGCTCATACATGTCTGTAAAATCGATATGTATGGGCTTTTTATATATTTTAAAACATAGATGAAGGGAGGGTTATAGAACATATCCTCCCTCTCTTAAACAAAAAAAGAATCCTTCTGTAACTTGATGTAGATCAAGTTTTATTTTCCAAAAACATCTTATACTAGAGTCATCAAGAAGGAATTGTGAAGGGGGAGGGCGTTCACGTGAAAGCATATATATTGAAACGTAAAAAAGCGATTACTGTCATCAATGCGATTTTGATTGTGTTCGGATTTGTTGGTAGGTTCGCCTTGGAGAATATAACAATTTTTAATGTATCACTCTTTACTGCGTCCATCATTGGGGTAGCCCCGATTGTGATTCAAGCGTATCAAGCTTTACGGGTAAAAGTTGTCAGTATTGATTTGCTTGTAACGATTGCAGTTATTGGGGCTATTCTAATCGGAAATTATGAAGAGTCTGCA
>DVIO01000108.1 GCA_018711205.1 Candidatus Avamphibacillus intestinigallinarum
TAAATATGTCTGCTAAAGACATTAGGATAGAAGCACCGATTCCAGGGAAAAATACAATCGGTATTGAAATACCTAATCGTCATCCACAAATGGTTGGGTTACAAGAGATTTTTGATAGTGAAGCATTTGAGAAAAGTACCTCTCCATTAACGATTGGACTCGGTCTTAATATTGAGGGAGAACCTGTTGTGACCAATATTCATAAAATGCCACACGGGTTAATTGCTGGCGCAACAGGATCAGGAAAAAGTGTTTGTATCAACACGATTTTAATCAGCTTATTATACAAATCAAGTCATAAAGATGTGCGTTTAATGTTGATTGATCCTAAAATGGTTGAACTTGCAGCTTATAATGGTATTCCACATCTCGTATCGCCTGTTATTACAGATGTTAAAGCAGCAACTGCCGCGTTAAAATGGGCTGTACAAGAGATGGAAGATCGTTATCAGAAATTTGTTCACGAAGGGGTTCGTGACATTACCAAATATAATGAAAAAATGACAAAACAAAATCGAGTACATGAAAAAATGAGCTATCTCGTCATCGTAATTGATGAGTTAGCGGACTTAATGATGATTTCACCGCAGGATGTTGAGGATTCAATTGCAAGAATCGCACAAAAAGCTCGTGCATGTGGGATGCATTTATTACTTGCGACGCAAAGACCATCTGTTGATGTCATTACCGGATTGATTAAAGCGAATATCCCAACGCGGATTGCGTTCAGTGTATCCTCACAAATTGACTCACGTACGATACTTGATGCAAGTGGTGCGGAGAAACTCCTAGGGAAAGGTGACATGCTCTTTGTTGAAAACGGTTCTGGAAAGAGCACACGTATCCAGGGTGCATTCGTTTCAGATGAGGAAATTGAGAGAGTTACCAACCATGTAAGAACCATTGCGGAACCAAATTATTTATTTGAGCAAGAGGAGCTATTAGCGAAAATTACGACTGATGAGGAAGAAGATGAGCTATTACCAGCAGCGATAGATTTTGTACTTGAAGCAAACCAAGCGAGCACATCGTTATTACAACGTCATTTCCGAATTGGCTATAACCGAGCTGCTAGATTAATTGATACACTTGAACATCGTGGGATTATTAATCAACAAAACGGCAGTAAACCAAGAGAAGTTTTGATTACAAAATCACAATTAAATGAAATGCTCCAATAAACTTGTGAATATTCAAAACTTTTACTATGATAAAAGGAAATAATAAAAACGACATTTAAACATATAATGATAAGGGAGCTCCAAGATATGAAAGAAATCGAAGAAAAACTATCCGGCAAAATAGAAAGATTAACAAATCGTACATTTAAATTTGATGAAAGAGTGGGGGAAGGTTGGTTTTCTGCTGTATATTTCTTAAAGACAAAAGAAATAGCTGAAAAGATGACACCCAATCAAACCATTACAATGCAATTTTTCCAACGTACGACAGAGGCTGTATTATGTGGTACAGATGAAGCGATTGCACTTCTTCATCAATTTGCAGAAGAACCAGAAACATTGGAAATCAAATCGTTAAAAGATGGTGACCGAATTAGTCCGTATGAGGCTGTATTAACAGTCACTGGGAAATATCAACAATTTGGCTTTTTAGAAGGCATTATTGATGGGATATTAGCCAGAAGAACTTCTGTTGCTACGAATGTATATAATGTAGTAAAAGCAGCAAGGACCTCTGGTAAACAAAAACCGATTATTTTCATGGGAGACCGTGATGACCATTTCACACAACAAGCTGGAGACGGTTATGCTGCGTTTATTGGTGGGTCTACAGCTCAAGCGACACATGCGATGAATGAATGGTGGGGTAAAAGTGGTATGGGTACAATGCCACACGCCTTGATACAGATGTTTGATGGCGATATTGTTAAGGCAACACAAGCGTATCATGAGACTTTTCCAGAAGATGAGCTTGTTGCACTAGTCGATTATAATAATGATGTTATTACAGATTCATTAAAAGTGGCACATGCGTTTGGAAATGACTTGAAATGTGTCCGTTTAGATACATCAAATGCATTGGTTGATAAATACTTTTTACGAAATGAGCATTTAATGGGGACATTCGATCCAAGAGGGGTAAATCCGGAGCTTGTTTATGCGTTACGTCGTGCCTTAAATGCAGAAGGTTTTTATCACGTGAAGATATTTGTAAGCGGTGGTTTCAATGAAGAACGTATCCGCTATTTTGAAAATGAGCAAGTGCCAGTCGATATGTATGGCGTAGGTAGAAATCTATTACAAATTAATATAGGCTTTACCGGAGATAATGTTTTACTAAATGGTAAGCCACAAGCAAAAGAAGGCAGAAAGTTATGGCCAAATCCTCGTCTTGAAACCGTGACATACCAAGGTTTATAATCGGTTCCTATAGTACGCAGTGGTTTTGTTTGTTTTACTATTATTTAAAATTTGCTATAATAATGGAATAGAAATTAGATTGATATTTGCATAACATCTTTTACATAAGAATGTGGAGGTTCTTTTTATGACAACATACCATTTTATTGGTATAAAGGGAACCGGGATGAGCGCTCTTGCACAAATCTTGTTCGACTCAGGTGAAACCGTACAAGGTTCTGATGTGGATAAACGTTTTTTCACACAAGATGCATTAGAGCAAAAAGGCATTCCCATATACCCTTTCCAAAAGGAAAACATCAAAGAAAACTATACCATCATTGCCGGAAATGCTTTCCCAGATGATCATATAGAAATTGAAGAAGCAAAGAGACTAGGACTTAAATTTTATCGTTACCATGAATTTTTAGGAGAATGGCTTAAACAATATATTAGTATCGCAGTAACAGGGGCACACGGTAAAACATCTACAACCGGTTTATTAGCACATGTTCTAAATGAAGCCCAGCCGATTTCTTATTTAATTGGAGATGGAACAGGTCAAGGACATGTAGACAGTCAATATTTTGTGTTTGAGGCTTGCGAATACAGAAGACATTTTTTACATTATGAACCAGATTATGCGATTATGACAAACATTGATTTCGATCATCCTGATTACTTTACAAGTATTGAGGATGTGTTTAATGCGTTCCAATCGATGGCAAATAATGTAAAAAAAGGTATTATTGCTTGTGGAGATGATGAGTTATTACAACAAATCCAAACCAAAGTACCGGTCATTTATTATGGATTTGATGATACGAATGATTTCCAAGCACAAAATGTAAAAGAAACAGTGAACGGAACCCAATTTGATGTATTTGTCCGGAATACATACTATGATACATTTACGATTCCGATGTATGGTAACCATAGTGTTTTGAACGCACTTGCTGTTATTGCAATTTGCGATTATGAGAATCTACAAATTTCTCATATTAAAAATATGGAAACCTTCCAAGGTGTCAAACGTCGTTTTACGGAGAAAACGATTGGCTCACAAGTATTAGTAGACGATTATGCACATCATCCAATTGAAATCAACGCTACAATAGAATCAGCGCGTAAAAAATATCCAGGTAGAGAAGTCATCGCGATTTTCCAACCGCATACGTATAGCCGAACTAAAATGTTTTTACAAGAGTTTGCGGACAGTTTGAATCTAGCAGATGCAGTCTATTTATGTGATATTTTTGGAT
>DVIO01000109.1 GCA_018711205.1 Candidatus Avamphibacillus intestinigallinarum
TTCAAATAAGTAAAATAAATCTATGATGAAGTTATAAGTCCATATGAGATATCTTTAAGACACGCTTACCAAAGGGCCTCATCCTCATTTGATAGTTTTACAAAGAAAGGACATATAAGCAAAAATATTAGAGGTGTCCCAAGTAGCACAAGTAAAGATAAATAAGAAGGACCCCATAATAGATTACCTAACATGATGATAGACATTAATATTACTGGAATCAGTGCACTTCTTTTTCTAAATGTCGATGTTTGATATTGATACTCATGACAATACGGACATTCCATACCGCCATCTAATGTAAATAATCTTTTAAACGTTTGTTTCCAGTTCCATGTTTCATGACAGTTTTGACATTCTGG
This sequence comes from Candidatus Avamphibacillus intestinigallinarum, assembly GCA_018711205.1. Classification (GTDB taxonomy): domain Bacteria; phylum Bacillota; class Bacilli; order Bacillales; family Amphibacillaceae; genus Avamphibacillus; species Avamphibacillus intestinigallinarum. The sequence goes on from DVIO01000109.1 coordinate 363, forward strand.
CATATGTCTCTCTCCTTCCCTATTTCCTCATGTATACCATTCAGTCGACGTCAACTTCACTCCATACTAACCGAATTTCCATCAAAATCAAAGGTTTAATCATGATGAAGAATATTTGCTACTTCTTTTATATATATGTCATCCTTCAGTAAATGTAGATTACTTTCTACTCCTACTTTTGCCGCTTCCATAGCCGCTTTAGCGAATGCTTGACATCCAGTTAATTCAGCAAGCGCTCTTTGATCACATATGGGTAAAAGTTTTTCAGCATAATTCAAAATCAATCTACTCTCACTAACAATCGCAACAAGTGGATCAGTCGCATGTTTTAACGCTTGCTCGTAATCATCGGGACCTTGTTTATTTGATTTCATGACGTGTACCAACTTCTCAAGTGCCTCCATATCTTCTGTAGCGAGCTCTAGACAATGATGTCTTACCCATTTTATGTCCGCTTCATCTATGGGCATTACATAATGGCTTGTTTTCTTTGTTACATGGTAACTCATTTCAAGAAGTGCTGCAGCCGTACTAGCTGTTGTCGCCGCTGCACTACCGCTTGCTGGCCCTGGAAATCTGGGTAATGCTAATTCGTCTAAATAGTGTTCTACTGTCATCGCTTCAATCCGTTTCATAATACGTACCTCCTTACTAATCCATCAAGTATCCTATAAATGGAAATATTATATATTGACATCATTCTTTGCACTTTTTAGTTCATTTGTAGTATTCTGATAAAGTCGTACATGTATCTTATCAATTGAATTTTACATCGGGAGAGATTGAATTGCCACAACAAGAACAATGGGCTTCAAAACTAGGTTTTATTTTATCAGCGGCTGGGTCTGCGATTGGTCTAGGAGCTATTTGGAAATTTCCCTACATTACTGGTCAAAATGGTGGTGGGGCATTTTTAGCTTTATTTATTCTCTTTACAGTGATTTTGGGCCTGCCACTTTTGCTTGCTGAGTTTACAATTGGCCGTTCAGGTGGCGGAAATGCTCTGTCCGCCTTTAAAAAACTTGCGCCACGAACACCTTGGTATGGCATTGGCATACTTGGTATGATTACGTGTTTTATTCTGCTATCTTTTTATAGTGTCATTGGTGGCTGGATCATCATTTATTTATACAAGGTTATAACAGGTGAACTCTCGGGTATTCAAAGTGCTGGTTATGATCAGCTGTTTGAAACGACGATTGCTAATACACCACTTAGTTTAAGTATGCAATTTATTTTTATGTTAATTACAATTTTAGTCGTTTCTAAAGGTATCCAAAACGGAATCGAACGTATGAGTAAAATAATGATGCCCGCACTAGCGATTCTCTTTTTCATACTTGTAGCGCGCAGCATTACATTGCCTCATGCAATGGAAGGGATTCGCTTTTTATTCCAACCGGACTTTCATAAAGTCACTTCGCATACCGTCTTAGAAGCAATGGGACAATCTTTCTTTACGCTAAGTCTAGGTGTGTCTGTCATGGTAACGTATAGTACCTATTTATCTAAAAAGGAAAGTCTACCTAAATCAGCCATTTCGATTTTAGTTATGAATATTGCAGTCGTCTTATTAGCAGGACTCGCTATTTTCCCAGCAGTTTTTGCTTTTGATATGGAACCAGATGCTGGACCAGTTTTATTATTCCATGTCTTACCGTCTATCTTTAGCCAACTGCCTTATGGCATGCTCTTTTTCTGCTTGTTCTTAATTGTCTTCCTTTTCGCAGCATTAACGTCTGGTTTTTCAATGCTCGAAATTATTGTCGCAATCATTAGTAAAGGGGATAAAAGAAAACGAAAAATATCGGCTTGGATAATTGGACTTGCTATTTTTGCTTTCGGTATTCCATCCGCTCTCTCATATGGCGTGTTGGCCGAATTTAAAATATTCAACCGGACTTTCTTTGATTTAGCTGATTATACGGTAAGTAATATATTAATGCCGATTGGCGCATTACTGATTGCTATATTTGTATCTTGGATTATGAAAAAATCTACAGTCTTTGCAGAAATACAAGAAGGAAGCCAAATGAAAAAAGGACTCATCCAAAGCTGGTACTTCTTACTGCGTTACGTCGTCCCTATCTTTATTATACTTGTTACGCTTGATGTACTTGGTATTTGGTAGGTCATTATAAATCCATCTTAAACCACGTTGGCGATTAAATCACTCGCTTACGTGGTTTATTTTTAAAAATCGTGACACTAAACTAGCTATCCTTGCATATGTATACAAAGGTACAACATATAAAGGAAGTGACTGATAATATGTCTATGCAACATGTGCAAACATTACTTACTGAAACACCTGAAGAGGGTTATGAGTTAGCCGTGAAACTCGCACAAAAAGGAATCGAATTAATCCAGCCGAATGAGGACATTAGAGAAATGCTGCGACCTGTCTACTCTAGAAATCCAGATAGTTTAATCAACGCTTCGGAGGTTGTCGCGATTCACTATCAAACCGTAGCCGCTGCAAATAATTACTGGCGCATGTGGATGCCGGAGTATAAATAGACTTGAAGTATTACACATGATTGTTTATACAAAACGAGGGATTCATCAATAGTTGGTGAATCCCTTTTATGTATTCATAACATTATCATGACTTGTACATAATCAGTCCACTTAAGAAAAATATCGTTGATGAGAATTTAATATCAATCACTTCTACCGAAGACTCGTTCAAAAAACGATTCATTTTTCTTGTTAATCCTGTTTCAGTTATTGCCGTGAATACCTGTACTTGCATTGTGACCACTCCTAATCCTATTTACTTTCCGATGAATATAATTATAACAACTAAAGCTACTTCCTTCATGAAGAGTAACATGTAATCACTAAACCCGCTATTTCTAGCAAACAATCATCTAACGTTTTGTAAAACTGACAAGTGGCACGAAGCATGTTTTTTGAAAATAATTCGGGCGTGGCGTAAACTAACAGTATAGTATACACAACTACATAATGAATTTCTTAGGAGGAATACGCACATGGAATGGAGAGAAATTACAACTGTTGAAGAATGGGATGATATTTTAAATAAATCTAGTGAGAAGGACCAAATCATTCTAAAACACAGCACAACTTGCCCTGTCAGTACAAATGCTTTAGAGGAATACGAGGCTTATTTACAAGATCAGCCTAATGAAAATATAGATTATACATTAGTAAAAGTAAGAGAATCTCGTCCCGTTTCAAATAAAATTGAAGAAGACCTAGGTGTCAAACATGAATCACCACAAATTATCTACATTAAAGATAAAGCCAAATACTGGTCAACAACTCATTGGTCTGTAACCAAAGCTCATATGAAAGCAGTTATTGACTAATTGGAACATCAAAAAGCTGTGGAATTAGGCATGATGCCGATTTCCACAGCTTCTTTATATGATTCGAAAACAAGATTTGTCTTATACAAATCCAATTCCCCTAGTTTATTCACCTTTAAATAAATGATTCATCACATCTCGTCTCGATACAATCCCAACGAGCTTATCGTCTTTATCTAAGACTGGAAGTCGATTCACTTTATTCCGAACGAGTAAGCTTGCTGCTTCGTCCACATTTTGATCAGAATGAATCGATGTAACGTCTTCGGTCATAACCGTTTTAACAAAATGCCCCATCGATTTTTTCACATTTTCCAAATACGTATTCGGATTATCAAGGTAAATAATCCCACCTAGAATTTCTAAAAAAGCAGGTACTTGTACTTTAGAATTATGTTTAATCAAATCGCCTTCTGTAATCATACCTGTCACATGATTCTCTGCATCCACAACAGGTAGTCCACTTAATTCATTCGTCGAAAGTAAATTTGCACATTTCTCTACCGTATCATCTTCTTTTACCGTGATGACATCTTTTGTCATAATATCTTTAATCATCATTTGAATATCTCCCGTCTCTATGATTTATGATCTCCATCTTATCATGGTTTAAATATTAATTATAAGGATTTGGGTCCTGGGCGAACTGAATCCTCACTTACACTCTTTTGCGGCGCGGTATCGATAATCTGTTTTTGTTTTTCTAAACGTATTTCTTCAATTTTAGCTTTTTTAATTCTTGAACGAATTTCTTCGATATAGATGTTTCTTTTAAATCGGCTTTTGACTTCAATTTCTAACTGTTCATGCCTAGAACGATATTTCATTTTATAATGACCAATGCTTTTTCTAAGTTCTTGGTCGGCATGTTGCTTATTAACTGCTATTTGAAGATATTTTCCCATGAACTTAATTGTTAAAAATTCATAACTAAAATCCTGTTCCTCATGAATAATCGATTGATCAATAGATATTTTTACAACAACCGTTTGATATGTAAATCTCTTCCTGACTTTTAAGGTGTACGTGTTACGTCTTTCTTTTAAAGCTGACAGCGGGATACGATTGATTAAAATTTGATGTCTAATATCAGTTGAATGATATATGTTTATTTTTGAGCTTACATCCATCTAACTACTCCCATCCGTGTCTTAACAATACTGGACATGCATCTTACCCTATCATATTTAAAGCTTGTCCACATTAACTTCAGCTTCATTCTAAAGCAGCGTAATCAATTCTTCAGCTGTTTTAGAAATATCCTCGTATGCATTTTTTAACGCCTCAACATGAACTGTATTTCTATTGATATGATCCGTAGCTTCCTTCACCATGTCTGTCATAATATCTACTGATTTAGAAATCTGTTCAAGCTGTCGCACAATATCTTCTGCTGATTGATTACTATCTGCTGCCATTTTTTGTACTTCATTGGCTACTACCGAGAAGCCTCTTCCTTGCTCCCCTGCTCTCGCCGCTTCTATCCCCGCATTTAAGCCCAAAATTTTCGATTGTGAGGCAATTTTTTTCACAGCCGTTGTCATATTTTCAATTTTTTCAATATGGGCTCTCACCGTTTCGGATTCTTGTTCGAGCACATCCATATCCTTGGAAGCTTGTATCGATACTGCGTGGACGTCATCTGTACTTGCAGTCATTTTTTCAACCAATGCGATAAACTCCGTTGAGCTCTTTTTCAAAACCGATTCTTGTTTGGTAATATCAGAGGCAATTTTGATGACACTTTCTACATGCCCTGATTCATTTACAACAGGTGTATACATGGCATCAAGCCAAACAATTTCCCCATTTTTTTGAACGCGTTCCACTTTATCATGAAATGCTTTATTCTCTTGTAAATGTCTCCAAAACACCGTGTATTCTTCACTATTTCTAAATGTATTCGTACATAGTTCTCGGTGGTGCATCCTTGTTAACTCTTCGACATCGTACCCTACAACATTAGAAAACTTATCATTTGCCCATAAAATTTGACCGTGAATATCAAAGACAATCATGGCTAATGTTTGTTTAATCGTGTTGAATAAATTATCGTTATGTAAGTCTATCTCTTCTAAAGACATGATATATCCCCCATCGTTCTATTTCTCTCATTCCAAAATGAATATCAGAACCATCTATGTCAAGATACTATACCCAGATTGGTAGGTTTATAACTTCTTTCATCATCAAAAAAGAAAACCGCCTATACGTTTATAGAACGGCTTTCATGCGAATGCAATACATTCCTTACAATCCTTTAGTTTTCAATCAAACCGGCTGTTTACCAAACTTATTTTTCAGCATACTTATGGCCGCAGGTAAAATCGATATGAAGATAATCGCTAATAATACAGTCGAAAAGTTATCCTTTACTATTGGTATATTTCCAAAGATGTAACCTAAACTTGTACATAATCCAACCCAAATGATTGCGCCAATGACATTATATACAATGAAATATCGATAATTCATTCGGCTCGCTCCTGCAACGAGTGGTGCAAACGTTCTAATAAACGGCATGAAACGGGCAATGACAATCGTTTTGCCACCATGTTTATTAAAGAAATTCTCAGCCGCCTTCATTTTATCTTGGTTGATTACTTTACCAAGCCAGCTGTTTGCTGGTATCGACATGCCAAGCTTTTTCCCGATATGATAATTCACTGTATCTCCAATGATTGCTCCAGCTAAAAAGATGATGATGAGCAGTTTGATATCAAAAGCACCAACTGCTGCGAAGGCTCCACCAGCAAATAATAAGGAATCGCCCGGTAAAAATGGAAAAATCACAATCCCCGTTTCAACAAAAACAATTAGAAAGAGAATGGCGTATGACCAGTGACCAAATATTTGAATAATATCAACAAGATGCTCGTCAATATGTAAAATAAAGCTTATTAATCCTTGAATCAAATTCATATATGCACTCCTTGTCATCCAGTCATCAAACCAAGATGATCTAAGTAAACTCGATCACTTCAATAATTTTCTTGTTAAATTATATCATATTCAACGTATGGTCTTTGTGACAATTTTATTCTATTTCAATTACAAAACGGGTACCATTCTTTATCGCCAGAATGGTACCCGTTCTTCATGTCATGACGGTTTTACAACAGTTATGACAAGTATACAATCTTAAGATTCTTTATCATCTGTGTTGTTGTCTTCTTCCATACGCTCTTCAATTTCTTGTTTCTCTTCTTTCCACCACAATGCTTCAGAGTCTTCAATCGCTTCTATAATCTCACCTTCTTCTGCAACAGCTGGAGCATCACCACGTAACGGTTTACCTGAGGTGTTCTCCACATATATCGAGACGACAATGATCCCAATAATCGCTGCAAAGACGAGATAAAAGGCTGGTGCAAATGTTGACGCCGTCACATTAATTAACCAAGCGATGAGCAGTGGTGCTGTCCCACCGAATAATGACGCCGAAACGTTATACGTAATGGATAAACCACTATAACGGACTTCGGTAAAGAATAGAGACGGTAGCTGTGAGGGCATTGTCCCTTGTAGTGCAGATAGTAATACCGCGATAATGAGTAAACCAAAGAACACGAGTAAGTTACTACCTGTTTCAATAAGCATAAACGCCGGAACAGATAACACAACAACCCCAATCAAGCTCCCGATAATAATCCGTTTGTTCCCAATGCGGTCACCAAAGTGACCCATAATGAGTACAATCGGAATCATAATAAACATGACAATTAGAATCAGCAAGAGACCTTTTGTATTCCCATAGCCAAGCACATCAGACAGATGAGATGGCATGTATGTTAGAACTGTATAATCAATTACGTTATAGAAGAATACAAGGATAATCGCAATGATTAACGGTTTGCGGTGATAAATCAACATATCCTTTAAAGAAACCGACGCACTTGCTGCTTCTGCCTCCGCCTCTTCTTTTTGTTCTTCCATTTTCGCAAATGCTGGTGATTCTTCTAAATGGTTTCTTAAATATAAACCAATGATACCGATGGGTCCTGCAATGAAGAAAGGAATTCTCCATCCCCAATCAAGCATTGTTTGATCACCTAGCATATACGTAAGAAGTGTTACAACACCAGAACCAGCAATATAACCAACTAATGTCCCCACTTCTAAACCACTTGCCATGAGACCACGACGTTTGTCGGGAGCAGACTCTGCAATAAAGGTCATTGCACCAGAGTATTCCCCACCAGTCGAGAATCCTTGTACAAGTCGAGCAAGTAGTAATAAGATCGGCGCCCAAATACCAATGCTTTCATATGAGGGAATAAACCCGATACTTAAGGTTGCGATGGCCATCATGATGAGTGTAAGAGCAAGTATCTTCTTACGACCTAGCTTATCCCCAAGTCGACCAAATACAACCCCACCAATTGGTCGCACTAGGAAGGCAACTGCAAACGTACCAAAACCGAAGATTAATTGATACGATTCATCGATGCCTGAATAAAACACTTGTGAAATAATTACAACTAAATAAGAATATATCCCAAAATCAAACCATTCCATCGCATTCCCCATTGCGGTTGCGACAACAGCTTTTTTAGCAACATCCGTGTCAACGACTGTTACATCACTTTTTTGTAACTTCTTTGTTTTGCGCTTTTTGTCTTTCACCACTTAAATCCTCCTGAACTTATAAAATCTTTATATTGTTTTATTTACTTTTGCGTATGTAAGATATATACCCTTTCAAAAAGTCTAAAAAACGGTATCTCTAAATATCAGAATATTCAAGGTTTAACCGAACACTTATATAAAGCGTCATATCTATTTTAGGCAAAAAAATAAAAGCTAAACCATTCTAGGCTTACCTTTTGTTTCTACCA
>DVIO01000110.1 GCA_018711205.1 Candidatus Avamphibacillus intestinigallinarum
TCTTTTCATATTCATGTTATTTTTATCTAGTTGTAGCCTTAAGCAAAAGAATCTTTCCTCTAAAGATGTCATGGATAAAATGAATACAGCGCAAGATCAAGTAAAGAATGTTAAAATCGGAGTAGAATTGCAGCCTGTCGAACAAGATATAGCTATGAAGGGAACATCCTTTTATGATTTTGAAAATAAAAGATATTTACAAGAAATCGGTAAGGATGATCGTATGTATGAAGATGCTGATGGATTTATTTTTGCGTACAAGCATATTCAACTTAAATCAAGTGAAGAATTATATCACGACTATTTTCGCGACCAAGTTCAATATGAAAGCAATCCACTTCAATATGGTCTCATATAGACGAAGAGATAATCGATCATTTTGACCTTGAAGAAAAAGAGCATACATATATACTACGATACGATGGGACGGAGCAAGAGCGTGACACATTATTAAATGACTGGATCAAGGAAGAACGTAAGCTTGAAAAAAAGAGAAAGGCTTTTGTCAATTGGTCGGGTGATGAGACCTTTGTAGCGAAGCAATTTGATATAGAGTTTCACATTGATCCAAAGACTTTTCGTTTGAAGCGATATCATGAAGCGATTGAATATGAAGAGGATCAACAGCGAGAGGCTGAGCGTTTTAATAGGGAAGTGAACTTACTTTATCAGGATTATAATAAACTAGAAAAAGTATCTAAACCAGAGATTGAAGAGCAAAGATAATTAGGTAGCCATATGCTTGATTAAATAAATCCCTTTCGAAGTTGGTAATGACCAGCTTTGAAAGGGATTTGTGATGTAAGTATACGTGTATGATGTTATGCTTTTACAGTTTCATCTTTACCTGCACCGAATCCTGAGATCCCTATGCAAACGGCAATGAGGGCAAGCATACATAATGGGATATTCCATCCACCGGTTAAATCGTGTAAATAACCGAATAGGACTGGCCCAAAAGCGGCTAATGTATAACCAAGAGACTGAGCCATACCGGAAAGTTCAGCAGCTTGCGTTTCATCTTTTGTTCGTAAAGTAAAGAACATCATAGATAAACTAAAGGCACTTCCGGTTGCAATACCGATTAGAATAATCCAAAGCACACTTAATACATTTGTAAGTAAAAATCCTGCTATACCAATGATGTAAAAGCTTGCTGTAAATAACGCTAAACTTCTTTGATTTTTCATTTTGTCAGCGATAATTGGAATTACAAACGTAAATGGAATCAGTGCAAATTGCATGACTGATAGCATCCAACCTGCTGTATCTGTTTCATAACCACGACTTTGCAATATCGCTGGTAACCACGTCATCATCGTGTAGAAAATAAGCGATTGTAAGCCCATAAAAACAGTGACTTTCCATGCAAGTGGTGATTTCCAAATGCTTTTACTTTTGGTAGCAGCATCTTCAATTTTTTCTGAAGGATGGTTATGACGCAATTGCGGCAACCAAATAATAGCTGCAATGATTGATAAAATCGCCCATGCTCCAAGGGCACCACGCCATGAAAGTGGATTGCCTTCAGCTAAAGGAACACTCACTCCTGAAGATAATGCACCAAATAAATTCATAAATACGGAGTAAACACCGGTCATAATCCCAACACCTTGTGGGAAACTCATTTTAATAAAAACGGGTAACAACACGTTACTAATCGCAATAGCTAGACCAATGATGATGGTTCCGATGAATAAAGAAGGAACTCCAACGACTGATCGTAGTACGATACCGATGCTTAAGAGTATAAACGAAAATAGGATTGTTTTTTGAATCCCAAATTTTTGCGAAATTTTTGGTGTGAGAGGAGACAAGAAGGCAAATGCCAATAGTGGCACTGTCGTAATTGTTCCGAGTAAAGCATTGGAAACTGCTACATCTTCTCGAATGAAAGGCATGAGCGATCCAATTGCAGTTAAAGGAGCACGTAAATTGGCTCCGACAAAAATAATTCCTAGTATAATGAGTATTGTTGCCCAGTTAGAATTTTTTTGTTGGTTAGGGGTTTCTATGATTTCTGGTTCTCCCACTATTTGTCTCTCCCATCTTCCTCTAATGAAGTTTCTTTTTGAAAGCTTTGATGTATTCATTTACGTGATAAAATGCAGCATTTACATCTTTTTCTTTGATTGCTTCAACCAGTTCATCATGGACCTCATCATGACTGTTTGGTGATGTACCGATGCGAATTAACTCTGAAACGGAAGTATGTAGAGCGTCTGCCATATAGCTATATAGATCAATAAGCAATGAATTATGGGATGCTTCTACTATAGCCTTATGGAAAGCAATATCTACTTCAATAAAAGCATCTTGATCACCATTAAAAAATGTTTCGCGGCATTGTTCTAATAAAGCTTCAATTTTTTTAATATCATCATCCGTACGACGCTCTGCACTTAAGCAGGCAGCTTCTCTCTCTAAAGCAGATCGAACTTCTAAAATTTCTAGTAAGTTGGCTTTTTTCATACGTTTGTTCATGGCAGCGTTTAATGTGTTTGTCGATTTTACAATTGTTCCACTACCTTGTCTTGTTTCTAGTAACCCAGTGTAAACAAGCGCTCTGATTGCTTCCCGTAATGTATTACGGCTCACATCGAATTCTTCTATTAAATCCAGCTCTGGTGGAATCTTTTCACCAACTTTCCAATGTTTTTCTTCGATTAATTGTTCTATTTGTGAGGACACTTGTTCAACGAGTGAAGTTCTGTTTGTTTTTCTGATAACCATCTCTTTTATGTCATTCCTTTTTTGTAAGTTGTAGGATGATTGGTACATCATATAACTTATCATGGATGTGGTTGATTGTAAAGATGAAAAAGCATGAGAAGAGGTAGACTACCTTTTCTCATGCTTTTTTGGTACTGGTACTTGCTCGGGATATTTTATTTTGTTTTCGACAGTTTTTAATTCGTATGGTTTACCGTGGTAAATGAATTTGAAAATACCATTATTAAAATCTGTTCCAACTTCTTTATAAAAAATACCTTCATGAATAAATTCACCTGGACAATGGGCACAAAGTTTAAAACCATCTTTTTCTTGAACGAGATAATAACGTAATCCCTTATCGAATAAGGCATCTTCAGCACTTTTAATCGTTCGGTCAACAGATACAATGTGAATATCAGTAAACGTCATTTCTTTTAATAATGCATCAATAAATGATCCCTTTGTGAGATGTTCCCAACGCGTCTTAGCTGATTGTCCGATGATGACTTGGGTAATGTTATATTTATTTACGACTTCGGCAATAGCTTTAGCAGAAGGACGTTTTTCGTTATCACGGACGATGAATTCATCAGCATCAATTTCATCTGCAAGTTGACGCCATTCCTCAATATAATCAGCTTTTTCAGCATCAAACTCATCATGTGGCATCGATTCTACAGTTAGGATATATAACGGACAATCGAGCATACTCGCTAATTTATAGCCGCGATTGATCAGCCGTTTTCCATTTGGACCGTAGGATACACATACGAGAATACTTTCATCCATTCGACCTTTAATTTTTTTCAATTTTTTCACCTCACAGATACAATGCACTGCGTATTCATGAATAGATTGCTTATAATACATACAAGCTATGTATTATAAGCATACATAAAAACAATAGAGATTACCATTTGTAGAAAATTTGCGTAAAAGTTATGACAATTGATTCAAGTATGAGAAATATTATCGGATTTCATGTATAATTAATGAATATGATTAAATTGTTAAATTTGAAAGATTATTTGATTATAAAATAGAATGTTTTGTTCTTCAATAGATTCGTTCATATTATTTCTACGTATGAATCGATACTACATATTAGGTTTTACACCAGCCATAAAAATAAGGAGGTTTTGCTTTGTCCCCGACAGTACTCTCGATATTACTGCCATTTCTATTTGCAATATTTATTCCTATACTGCACAGCCGAGTTAAACGTATCCATGTTGGCTGGTTTGTTTTAATGATTCCAATGATTTTATTAATCTACTATAGTCGTTTCGTTCCAGAAGTTGCATCTGGAAAAACCTTTCTAGCAACACTCCAATGGATCCCAACCTTCCACCTTAATTGGGTGACGTATATCGATGGTCTAAGTTTATTATTTGGGCTATTAATCACCGGTATGGGTGCTCTTGTAATCCTTTATTCTATATATTATTTGAACCAAGACGAAGCCTTGCACCGATTTTATGTGTATTTAATGATTTTTATGGGTGCAATGCTCGGTGTTGTCTTTACGGATCATCTACTCATTCTATACGTTTTTTGGGAATTGACAAGTATTGCATCTTTTCTTTTAATTGCTTTTTGGTATGAACGTAAACAAGCAAGATATGGCGCGCTTAAATCAATGCTCATTACAGTATTTGGTGGCCTGTCTATGCTGATTGGTTTTTTACTACTATTTCATCTATCTGGGTCATTCAGTATCCGTGAAAATATTGAATTACTGGCTGGCTTTAAAAATGAAGGATTGTTTTATGCCTCGCTTGTCTTAATATTACTAGGGGCCTTTACAAAATCTGCACAATTTCCTTTCCATATTTGGTTACCTGATGCAATGGAGGCGCCAACGCCAGTTAGTGCTTATTTGCACTCAGCAACTATGGTTAAAGCAGGTATTTACTTGGTTGCCCGTTTTACGGCGATTTTTGCTGGGATCGGTTTATGGTTTTGGCTCGTTGCAGGTGTTGGGATTGTAACGATGCTTTGGGGTTCATATACTGCGATTAGACAAAGGGATCTCAAGGCGTTGCTTGCGTATTCGACGATTAGTCAATTAGGTTTGATTATGTGTCTATTAGGCATTGGGTCTTTAGCAGATTATGACAATGGATCAGGTACAACAATCGTATTTACCGGTGCGGTGTTTGCTGCCTTGTTTCATTTAATTAACCATGCGACATTTAAAGGAACATTATTCATGGTAGTTGGCATTCTAGACTTAGAATTAGGGACGCGTGATGTGAACCGACTTGGTGGTCTTGCACGTCTCATGCCGATCACCTTTACAGTGGCGGTGCTCGGTAGTTTCTCAATGGCTGGTTTACCGCCATTTAATGGTTTTTTAAGTAAAGAAATGTTTTTTGAAGCGGTACTCATGGTACAGCATCTTGATTTCTTTTCGATTGAATCTTTAGGCTATATCTTTCCATTACTTGCCTGGATAGGTAGTGTCCTTACATTTGTGTATTGTATGATCATCGTTTTTCAAACATTTTTTGGGGCGTATCGTCCAGAACTTTTAGACCGTGAGGCAAGAGAAGCGCCAATTGGAATGCTTTTATCTCCAATGATATTAGGGATTATTATTGTAACGGTATTTTTTATCCCAAATGTGATTGGGAAGTATATTTTATCACCTGCCATGTATTCGATTTTTCCAAACATAGAAACAGAAGCATTGCAGTTTGACATTACAATTTGGCACGGGTTTACGACAGAAGTTTGGATGACGATATTTGTCATTGTGCTTGGTATTATATTATATGCGACTAGACGGTATTGGAAGGGGGTCTATCGCGTATTTCCAGGTAGTTGGACAATGGATAATATCTATAAAGGCATTCTCGCATTCATAGAAAATAATGCTGATTCCATTAACCATTTTTATATGCGCGGTAATGGTCGGGATTATATTGCGTATATATACTTATTCTTTATTGCTTGTGTGGGTGGAACCATCTGGTATACAGGTGCTTTTTCAATCAATGCTTGGTCAACAACGCCTATCGCGCCTTATGAATGGATTTTAACAGCTGTAATGATTGTCGCAGCAGCCACACTTGCGCTTAGCCATAATCGACTATTATCGATTATCTTAAATGGTGTGCTTGGTTTTTCGATTGCTCTATTCTTTATTCTGTTCAATGCACCAGATTTAGCGTTAACACAACTTGTTATTGAGACGATTACAACAGCTTTATTCTTATTAGCCTTTACGCATTTACCGAAGCTGACAAAAGAGCGTAATTCTCCAATAGGTAGATGGCTTAAAGTCATCATTTCAGTATCTGTCGGTAGCATTTTTGTGATTGTAGCGTTAATTGTAAATGGCTCATTGTCAACTGAAAAAATCTCGCTATTCTTCGAGGATTCGGAGTTGTTAATGGGTGGACATAATATTGTGAATGCGATTCTTGGAGACTTTAGGGCATTTGATACGATGCTTGAGGTTGTCGTATTGATGATTGCAGGAATCGGTGTCTACACACTTGTTAAATCAAAAATAAAAAAGGAGGGTACACATGAAAATAAATGATGTCATACTCCAAGCGATTACAAAGCTGGTTGTATTTATGATCATTACGTTTGCTGTATTCCTCTTTTTGATGGGTGTCGATAATCCAGGTGGTGGATTTGTTGGAGGGCTTGTACTAGCTGCAGCATTTGTACTATTAGTACTTGCCTTTGATATTGAAACCATTGAAAAAGGGGTCCCTCTTGATTTTAAAAAAATTGCAGCATTAGGGGCGTTTCTCGTCGTGGGAACTGGCACGGCAGCATTATTTTTTGATATGGATTTTTTAGAAATGACGTTGATTGAATTTGATGTACCCATACTTGGAACAATCCACTTTGAGACGGTCTTGCTATTTGAAGCGGGCGTAGCGTTAGCCGTTGTTGGTGTCGTGATGACCATCATTTTAAGTATTGGCAAGGATGTGGATCAATGGAAACATTAATGATTATCTTATCAGGTGTTCTTGTGACGGTTGGAACCTATTTGATGTTATCTAAAAATATATTGCGTTTGATTCTCGGGTCTTCTGTGCTATCACATGCTGTCCACTTATTACTTATGACATTAGGAGGATTGAAGACAGGAGATGCGCCGATTACAGGAAAAGGCTCAACTGTATTCACGGATGCTTTACCGCAAGCATTGATTTTAACAGCAATTGTTATCGGGTTTGCTGTGAATGCCTTTTTTCTTGTCCTTCTGTACCGGACATACGATGAAACGGGGCAAACTGAGCTTGACAAATTGAAAGGATTGTAAATGAATGGAGAATTTAATCGTTCTACCCATGATTATTCCGTTATTAACGGGAATCATCTTAATCTTTCTAAAAAACTATAAACGCATTCAGCAATGGATGACCATTCTTGCTTTGCTTTCTACTACAGTCATTGCAGCGTATATACTTCATTGGGTGCACCATTACGGTATTCTTCGTCTAGATATGGGCGGTTGGAAACCTCCGTTTGGTATTTTGTTTGTGGCCGACAGCTTTTCACTATTACTTGTTATCACATCAACAATTATTACAATCGTGACGCTTATTCATGCATTTACATCGATTGGTAAATGGCGCGAGCAGATGTATTTCTATCCATTGGTATTATTTTTACTAACAGGTGTAAATGGCTCATTTTTAACTGGAGATATTTTCAATTTATTCGTTTGCTTTGAAGTCATGCTATTATCAAGCTATGTTTTGCTAGCATTAGGTGGCACACGAATTCAGCTAAAAGCATCTATCGTCTATGTGGCAATTAATGTGTTATCTTCGTGGTTTTTCCTCGTAGCGATTGCGTATTTATATCGAGTCGTTGGAACATTGAATATGGCTCATATTGCCGTTCGTGTAGATGAGCTTGGACAACCCCCCATTTTAACAGTAATTGCAATTGTGTTCTTACTTGTATTTGCTTTAAAAGCAGGGCTGATGCTGTATTTTTGGATCCCGGGTTCATATAGTGCACCACCTACTGCGATTGCTGCGCTTTTTGGGGCGTTACTTACAAAAGTGGGTGTTTATGCGATTATCCGTGTTTTTACATTGATTTTT
>DVIO01000111.1 GCA_018711205.1 Candidatus Avamphibacillus intestinigallinarum
GGTCGGATTGTACAGTTTCATATTGCAGATGAGGTATATGATCAGGGCAAAATTAAGCCTGATGCGTTGAAGCCAGTTAGTCGATTAGCGGGGAATGATTATGCCAAGCTAGGTGAGTTATTTACAATTGAACGACCTAAATAATGATGTTGAAAAGGGTGAGATGATGAAATTAAAACATATATATGAGCCAGGAGAGAACGTGAATAAGCCCGTATTTTTACTATTGCATGGCACAGGTGGTACGGAGGAAGATTTATTACCGCTTGCTGAAAAGATGGATCCACAGGCTGGTGTTTTAAGTGTCCGTGGAAATGTGTTAGAAAATGGGATGCCACGTTTCTTTAAACGTTTAAGTGAAGGTGTATTTGATGAGGAAGATTTAATCAAGCGTACAGAAGAATTAAATGAATTTTTAGATGGGGCATCGAATGAATATGGATTTGATCGAAATCATGTGATTGCCATTGGTTATTCAAATGGCGCGAATATCGCAGCGAGTTTACTATTCCATTATCAAGACGCTTTACATGGCGCTGTATTACATCATCCAATGGTTCCAAGACGTAATATTCAATTACCTGATTTAACAGGAAAACAAGTGTTTATCGGTGCAGGGTTGTCTGATCCACTTTGTCCAGTAGAAGAATCCGAAGCATTAGAGCAATTGTTAACAGAAGCTGGCGCAACTGTGACAACGAAATGGCTACAACAAGGACATCAACTGACAATGGATGAATTACATGCATCACATCTTTGGTATGAACAGTTAAATTAAAGAAAGATTATCATTAAAGGGGGCGATTGTCACTAAAACATTTTCCGATGTTTTCCAAAGGGTCATGAAGGTTTTTGAATGAAAATATACTTTTAAACATAAAGGAGAGAAATGAATTATGGCAAACGCAAAAGTAGCAATTATTTATTACAGTATGGGTGGCACAAACTACGAATTAGCAAAATGGGCAAAAGAAGCAGTAGAATCAGCAGGTTCTGAAGCACGCATTCTAAAAGTACAAGAATTAGCACCTAAAGAAGCTATTGAAGGCAATCCAGTATGGAAAGCACATGTAGATGCAACTCAAGATATTCCTGTTGCAACATCAGAAGACTTAGAGTGGGCAGATGCAGTAATCTTCAGTACACCAACTCGTTTCGGTAATGTGCCATCACAAATTAAACAATTTTTAGATACACAAGGTGGTCTATGGGCACAAGGAAAACTTGTGAACAAAGTGGTTAGTGCGATGAGTTCAGCACAAAATCCACATGGTGGTCAAGAAGCAACAATCTTATCATTGTATACAAGTATGTTACATTGGGGTGCAGTTATCGCTGCTCCAGGCTACTCAGATCAATCCGTATTTGCAGCTGGCGGAAATCCGTATGGAACAAGTGTAACAGTAGGTCAAGATGGTAAAATGGTTGAAGATGTTGAGGCGTCTGTTAAACATCAAGCAAAACGTACAGTAGACATTGCAAACAAAATCATTAACTAACATCATCTCATAATATCATGTAGAGGTCCTGTGTTTTAAGACACAGGGCCTTTTTGTGCCATTTACTATTGAAAAACAGAAAATTGCATGAGATGTAGCGAAAATCACCATATGTGTTTTATTTCACATGAGCTAGTAAATGAAATAAACATGTTAGTTATTTAGTGGATTTGAATGATGTTGAAATGTCTTTTCATAATGATTTAAAAGCTCATCAAGATCCTGACTTGATGCGACTGTTTTCGGATCTGCTAAACCATATTTTGTTCCGTGGCGGATCATTTCAGCTCTTTTTTGTATTATTTGATTTGCCAATTCTTCTTGGGGAGGTTTTCTCTTTTCAGTCAAGTTCCATTATCCTTTCGAGGTCAATTTACAGGTAAAGAATAACCTAGTCATTCACAACAATTATGAAGCTTTAAAAAAATGGTACAAGTGTTTCTACAGAACTAGTGTAAATATAACATATTTCGACAAAGTCCTGTGAACAGGAGACGTCAATTAAGATATAAAATCTATCGTTATGAAAATGATGTAGATAGTAGAATACCGAGAATAGTGAACATTACATACAAGATGATGATGACAAATACGAAGGTGAACAATAAATATTTAAGTCGTACGATATTAATTGCTTTTATGTCAGATGGGGAGTTTGTCGCTTGAAATCATCTGTTTTGCCCACATGTTTCACAGTGGAATCGATGACTCGTATTGTACTTTGTCAGTTCAAAACCAGCTGCTCGAACACTGATATGCTTTTCCTTTTTTAATTTAAAGTTTAATTTCCAGCTATCTTTAGTAAATTTAATCTTCAATGGATGCTCACATGTTTCACAGGAGAATTTGTAGAAGAAGTTATCAAAGAACCCTTCATTTTCTAATGCCTTTTGGTATTTTCTGAACATCAAAAATGCTACAGTCAATAGTAGAACAAGTGTAATGATTCCTAAGATAACATAAGACATTGTGAACCATCCTCCAGTAGATTGGGTAATGTACTGCTTATTATAGCATAGATACACCTTTATATATTTTTTAAAATAAATCAAGAAAGAGTGATGAATTTGGCTTCATTAAAATATGAAATTGTGGAACATATCGGAGTTTTATCTGAATCTAACTCAGGCTGGACGAAAGAATTGAATCTTGTTAGCTGGAATGACAGGGAGCCTAAATATGATTTGCGTGATTGGGCACCAGATCATGAAAAGATGGGGAAAGGTGTAACCTTGTCTCAAGATGAGTTTATGCAATTGAAGAACATATTACAAGAATACTAAGCTATAAACTGAGGAGAATGAAGGCAAATGGGACTAGGAATTTTATTCGGTGTAGCATTTTTTGGTGTCATATTGACGATTGTAGGAATTGTCCTCATGTTTATGAATCGTGGAGAACGGACAAATAAAGCACTAAAGGAAGAAATTAAACAATTAAAAAGAGACATTAAAGAATTGAAGAAACATAAAGCTTGAACATAAAACATCATGGGAAGAATGGGTAATTACATGTTTAGATTTTCATTATAAAAAGGAGTGATGAAAATGGCAAAACTATATGGTAAAACAGCTATCGTTACAGGTGCAAGCAGTGGAATCGGCGCAGGGATTGCGAAAGAATTAGCGAATGCTGGTGTCGATATTGCCATTGCTGGTCGGAATACGAGTCGTTTACAAAATATAGCACATGATATAAAGGAAATGGACCGTGGGAAAGTACTCGTTGTGCCAACAGATGTGAAAAATCAAACAGATGTTGATGCGCTTGCCATTCATGCTGCGGATCATTTTGGCAAAGTTGATATTCTGATTAATAATGCAGGACAAATGTTGTCAGGATCTGTTCAAGATGGACAAGTCCGAGAGTGGGAAGATATGATTGATGTCAATATTAAAGGCACATTGTATGGCATCAATGCAGTACTGCCTTCAATGCTAGAAGCAAAAAGTGGTCATATTATTAATATCGGCTCTGTGTCAGGTCTTGAGGTGACCAAAAATAGTACGGTTTATAGTGCGACAAAACATGCAATTCGGACGATTTCAATGGGACTTGAGAAAGAGCTTGCAAGAACTGGTGTACGTGTAACGAATATTTCACCTGGAATGGTAGATACACCTTTAAGTGACGGAAGAGGGCCTGAGGATCGTAAGAAATTGGAAGTTGCCGATATTGCAAAAGCTGTGATATATGCCATTACACAACCTGAGTATGTTAACGTAAATGAAATTACCGTAAGACCAGTATAAGAAATAACTAAAAAACGCTCACCAAAGTGGGCGTTTTTGAATATCAAATAGTAACAAATCAAATGACCTGAATCGCCATAGAATTAGAAATTTTTCGAAAAGTACTCTTTTTAATTAAAAATTGTATAATGTAAAATTGGCATACTTTTATTTGAGGAGAGAGGAGGAATCATATGACACCAAACCAAATTGGATTCGCACTTTTATATATTGGTGTTTTTATCATTATTGGAAAGTTGCTTCGGGTGAATTTAAGGTGGATGCAAAATTTATTTTTACCTTCATCTTTAATCGCAGGATTTGTTGCCCTACTTGTAGGACCACAGGTGTTAGGAAAGCTTTTAGATCATTGGTTTAACGGAATGAGTTCGGGTTTATTGACGGATCAGGTTATTGACGTTTGGAGTGTACTCCCTGGACTCATGATCAACATCGTCTTTGCGACATTATTTTTAGGGAACCCGCTTCCTTCTAAGAAAAATATTGTGAAGTATGGGGGACCTCAACTAGCCTTCGGTTGGACGCTAGGTTGGGGACAATATGTCATTGCAATCGCATTAACTGTATTACTATTAACGCCAATGTTTGGCATGCCGTCTATGGCTGGTGCGTTAATCGAGATTGCTTTTGAAGGTGGACACGGAACAGCTGCTGGGATGCAAAGTACATTTGAAAAATTAGGTTTCCCAGAAGGTTATGATCTATCCATTGGTCTGGCGACTGTTGGGGTTCTAACCGGCATTATTGTTGGGATTATTCTCATCAATTGGGGTGTTCGTACAGGAAAGACACGTATGATTAAAGATGTTGAAGGTTTCTCAGACCTACGTAAAAAAGGAATCATCGAATATGAAAATCGTGAGCCAGCTGCGGAATTAACGGTACGACCAGAATCTATTGAGCCGATGGCGTTACATTTTGGATTTATTGCCGTTGCTGTATTAATTGGGTATGCGATTTTACAAGGTTTAATTTGGATTGAATCGGTCACTTGGGGAGCTTGGACCGGTACAGAATTTTTAACATACATTCCACTTTTCCCGCTCGCGATGGTTGGGGGGATTATATTACAAGCCATTCTTGGGAAATTTGACAAAGCACATATTATGGACCGACGTATGATTAACCGAATTCAAGGCTTTGCCTTAGATATCTTAATATTAACTGCCGTGGGTACAGTCTCCCTAGAGATTTTAGGATCATATTTCATACCATTCCTTATCTTGGCGTCGGCAGGTATTTTGTGGAATGTGTTCGGTTTCCTTTACTTGGCAAAACGTATTATTCCAGAATATTGGTTTGAGCGTGGAATTGGTGACTTTGGTCAATCGACAGGTATTACGGCTACAGGTATGTTATTGATGCAAATTGTCGACCCTGAAAATAAGTCACCTGCATTTGAATCTTTTGGGTACAAACAACTTGTGTTTGAACCATTTCTAGGAGGCGGTCTTGTCACAGCGTTGGCCGTTCCGCTTTTGTATAATTTTGGACCCTATCCGTTATTGATTTTTGCAACGATTATGACATTAGGTGGCGCTATACTGGGCATGCTGCATTTCCGCAAGAAAAAACGCCAAAATGAGCATGCGTCTTAAATGAATAAGACTCATATGTCCATTCAATTCTCCCTTTCGTGTTAAAATATAAGAAAGGGGGACGGACGTATGTTGATTTTACCAACGATGCTCATAATGGGCTTGCTACTTGGCTTCATCGGAGCAGGCGGAGCTGGTTCGATTATCGCAATTCTAACGATCTTTTTTCATGTCCCAATCCATACGGCATTAGGTACTTCATTATTGGCAATGGTTTTCACATCTCTGTCAGGTACATATAGTCATTTCAGAGAGCATAATACCATTCTTCCAGTTGGACTAGCTACAGGATTATTCGGTGCAATGGGTGCTTATTTGGGATCGCAATTATCTTATTTAATTCCAGGAGATAATTTACAATGGTTAACGGCGTCTATGTTGATTTTATCATCGCTTGCGCTTGCAATTCGGATATTTAAAGGGTTCGGTATGTTTGAGGAAACAACATCTATATTGCATCATCCGAAAACAATGCGTTTTTGGATTGCGGCATTAGGGGTTGGTCTCATTACGGGCTTGTTATCGGGTTTATTTGGAATCGGTTCTACACCGTTTATTCAAATTGGCCTACTAACGTTCTTCGGACTAACTGTCCAAGAAGCAGCAGGTACAACGATGCTCGTTATCTTGCCGATAGCTTTACTCGGTGGACTGGGTTATTTTTCACTCGGTTTTATCGATATCAAAATATTTTTAGAAGTTGTCGGAGGCACGATGATCGGTTCATATATAGGGGCTAAATTTACGACACGACTGCATCCAACGATTCTTAAAGTTGCCATGGTCGGTGTACCGGCAGCTGGCGCAATTTTATTATTTTTTGGGTGATGTAAATGAATTCGAAACTAAAACGTAAGAATGATAAGCAAAGAAATCGCTTAGAAACAGGAATGTTTTTTGTTGATGTCTTCATTGATATGTTACTATTCGTACCTGGATTAGTATTACGCTTATTTCGGTTTCTTTTCTGAAATATGATGAAGTTATATGAAGAATTATTATAAAAACTGCCTAGCTCCATACAATGTTTGGATTCTAGACAGTTTTTTTAACATAGAAATACACATTATTTGATTCTATTCTACGGCGTCTTGCTCTTCGAATTTCGCATTCATATGCTGAATATGTTTGGCGCCCCATTCATTCATCGCTTCTAAGATGGGGGCAAGTGTTTTACCGTATTCAGTCATAGTGTATTCTACTTTTGGAGGTACTTGAGCGTACACTTCACGGTGTACAATATCTTGTTCTTCAAGTTCTCTTAAATGCATCGTTAACATGCGTTGTGTAATATCGGGAATCCTTCTACGTAGTTCGTTGAAGCGTAACGGTTTTCCCTCTAACAATATATATAAGATGACAGGTTTCCATTTACCAACAATGGTATCTAGTGCGACAACGGTTTGGCATTGTTCTGGGTTTGTAACGTGTTTCATTCGAAAAATCCCTCTTTTAGTATAGTTTTTGATACTATGACACAAAATTGTGCCTACTATTCATTTTAGCATGTAATAGTATAATATAAGTAACGTCTTGCTTTAGCAGACTATTATTTTAGAATATTCGTTTGAAAGGAAGTATCATATGGATCAACATTTACAAGAAACAATTTTAAATAGACGTTCAATTTATGCAATTGGTAAAGATAGCCCCGTTTCAGATGAGAAAATCGAAGAAATGGTAGCATTCGCCATTAAACATACACCAACTGCATTCAACTCACAAACCGGTAGAGTTGTTTTATTATTAGGAAAAGAACATGAAGCACTTTGGGACCTAACTGAGGCAGAGCTTCGTAAAGTATCTTCTCAAACAGACTTTACGGCTACTGAACAAAAAATGGCTGCATTTAAAAATGGCTACGGTACTGTATTATTCTTTGAAGACAATGATGTCGTGAAAGGTTTACAAGAAAAATTCCCTGGCTATGCAGATAAATTCCCAGATTATGCATTACAATCATCTGGTATATTGCAGTATATTATTTGGACAACCTTTGCTAAAGAAGGACTTGGTGCGACAGTACAACATTATAGTCCAGTTATTGACCAACCTGTTCAAGAAAAATGGGATATTCCAGAAAATTGGCAATTGATTGCACAAATGCCATTTGGCAATGTATTAAATGAAGCAGGCGAAAAAGAATTTGCTGCTGTAGAAGACCGCCTGAAAGTATTTAAAGCATAAATGATGTGAAGACTACTGATTTGTGAAATCGGTAGTCTTTTATTTTGTCATAATCCTGTCTGATTCGTTTTGAAGCATTTAAATATGTTATAGTAGACATGTTCAAATCAAAATAAAAAAGAGATGTTCGAAATCCTCCATCTTTAAAAAACTAGGAATAAAAAGGATGGTATCTCGTTTGAAGATGCTGTCTTTTATTATTTTGGACGTGTTTTCGAGCTCTCTCTATAACAGGAGTGAGCGTATTGTTAAAAAAAGATAAGGCTTTGGTCGTTTTTAGTGGTGGCCAGGATAGCACAACGTGTTTATTTTGGGCTCTAGAACGATATGAATCGGTTGAAACCGTAACGTTTCATTATGGACAACGTCATGATGCGGAGTTAGAGTGTGCACGTGCCATTTGCAAGGAAGTCGGAGTCACACAACATGAACTTGATATGACATTGTTAAGTCAATTGGCCCCGAATGCATTAACAGATCAGGATACAGAGATTACACAAGAGGCTGGTGCATTACCGAATACATTTGTGCCGGGCCGTAATTTATTATTCTTTTCATTTGCGGGTGTATTAGCAAGACAAATTGGTGCAAAACATATCATTACCGGCGTAAGTGAAACAGACTTTAGCGGGTATCCTGATTGTCGAGATGATTTCGTAAAATCTTTAAATGTTACATTAAATCTAGCAATGGACGAAACGTTAGTGATTCGTACGCCCCTTATGTGGTTAGACAAGGCAGAGGTGTGGGAGCTAAGTGATGAGTTAGGGAAATTTGAATATGTCCAGGAGAAGACGCTCACTTGTTATAACGGTATTCCGGCAAGCGGCTGTGGGACATGTCCGTCTTGTGAATTACGGGCACGTGGATTAGAGACATATCTTCGGAAAAAGCAGGTGGAACAGATATGATGCAACAAATCTATCCAACGCCACCGCATTCATATACATATGAGTTACATAAGGATTTTCATTTCGCTGCTGCGCATTATGTCCCTAGTACTGAGGCTGGTGTATGCCAATATACACACGGTCATACATATTTTGTTGATGTTGCGGTTGCAGGGAATGAACTGAATCAACAAGGATTTTTAGTGAATTTTAAAATCATCAAAGACTTAATTCATAAGCGTTTTGATCATACGGTATTAAATGATGATGAGATTTTTTCAGATACAGATCCGAATGGCTTTCCGACGAGCGAAGTGGTTGCACGTAAGGTGTATGAAATGATTCAAGATTATTTGAACACATGTGAGAACAAGCCAGTTTGTTTACAAGTCTTTTTACGTGAGACGCCGACAAGTTATTGCGTATACCGTCCACGAAAGGCTGGTGAATGCTAATGCAAGTACCTGTGATGGAAATATTCGGTCCAACGATCCAAGGTGAGGGTATGGTGATTGGACAGAAGACGATGTTTGTTCGAACAGCAGGTTGTGATTATGCATGTTCTTGGTGTGATTCGAAATTCACTTGGGATGGTTCAGAAAAAGACCAGATTACGATGATGTCTGCTGAAGCAATTATGGATGAGCTTGACCGGATTGCTAAAGGGCGCTATCAACACGTTACGATTTCAGGCGGAAATCCTGGGTTATTAAAGCATTTAGGAATGCTTGTAGACAAGCTTCATGAACGCAATATAAAAGTTGCACTTGAAACACAAGGGTCAAAATGGCAGGATTGGTTTTTGAACATTGATGAATTAACGTTATCACCGAAACCACCAAGTTCATTGATGAAAACGGATTTTCATGTGTTGGATACGATTATTCAACGTTTAAAAACGAAACAGAAGGGTTCT
>DVIO01000112.1 GCA_018711205.1 Candidatus Avamphibacillus intestinigallinarum
TTGCGTTCTTACGTTGACATAAATTATATGATATTTTCCCCAGTTCTAGAAGTGGGGTAAACATTCCCACATGAGCCATTAGCTCAGTTGGTAGAGCATCTGACTTTTAATCAGAGGGTCACAGGTTCGAATCCTGTATGGCTCACTCATGTAAAAAAAGCCGTTCAGTCTTCTTCTTAATAGAGAGATTGAGCGGCTTTCTTGTATAATAAGCGTAATGATAAACATAGATTGTTTGCAATCTTCGTGTTTTTTTAACATAATGAATAGAGTTATTTAAGAGAACATGTGGGATATGAATATTGGGGAGATGCTTTTAATACGCACCTCATATGAACAACAAGTGGCATATTTGCTGATGAAGGATGAGATGATATGAGAACTTCACGAATCCCTGGTTTTTATAATAAAGAAATTACAGAACGTCAACAATTGCTTCAAGAATTATACGAAGGAACGGATGCTGAAGACGTTTTATTTACAAAAGAAGACCTATCTCTACCGATTGATACTGCTAATCATATGATTGAAAATGTGATTGGCACATTTGGCTTGCCGTTAGGGCTCGGTCTTAACTTTTATATTAATGATAAGGAATATATCGTACCAATGGCTGTTGAAGAAGCGTCTGTTGTGGCATCGGCAAGTCATATCGCAAAGATCGTTCGCTCTGCAGGTGGGTTTACGACAGAAGTGTCTGAGCGTGTCATGATTGGACAAATCCAAGTCGTCGGTTGCGAGGATTTAGAGTCAGCTGAGGCAGCTATTTTAAGTGAAAAGACATCGCTCTTAGAAGATGCGAATGCGAGTTATCCATCTCTAGAAAGACGTGGCGGTGGGGCAAAAGATTTAGAAGTACGTATTATTGGGGAAAAAGGAGCTTCTAGCTACCAAAAGATGCTCGTCGTTCATCTGTATGTAGATACGTGTGATGCGATGGGTGCGAATATGATTAATACAATGGTGGAAGCGCTCGCACCAACAATCGAACAGTTGACAAGAGGTAAAGTATATTTACGAATTTTATCCAATTACGCAGATCAAAGCTTAGCAAAAGCACGTTGTGTGATTCCGCCTCACTTACTTGAGACAAAAGGATTCAGCGGAGAAGCGGTTCGAGATGGTGTGATTCATGCGTATGAATTTGCTCGAACAGATCCATATCGTGCGGTAACTCATAATAAAGGCATTATGAATGGGATTGATCCAGTTATCATTGCAACAGGAAATGATTGGCGTGCAGTTGAAGCAGGTGCACATGCATATGCAGCACGTGATGGCCAATACCGTTCAATGAGCACATGGCGTAAGGACGAATCAGGAAATCTTGTTGGTGAGTTAGAACTTCCGATGTCTCTTGGGGTTGTTGGTGGTGCGACAAGAGTACATCCGACTGCGCGCTTTGCCTTAAGAATGCTTCACATTCAATCGGCAAAAGAGTTAGCGGGTGTAGTGGTGTCAGTTGGACTTGCCCAAAACCTCGGTGCCTTAAAAGCGCTCGTTACAGAAGGTATTCAAAGAGGACATATGAGCTTACATGCCCGTTCTATTGCGATTGCAGCAGGTGCAGTAGATGAAGAGATAGAACAAGTGGCAAAAGAACTTATTCGCTTAAAAGAAATCCGCGTTGGAAAAGCGCAAGAATTGGTGGCGTCTATAAAAAAATGAGTGTAGAAAATGCTTTAACTTCAGAAGAAATGGCTATCGGCGTAGCACATAGTAAATTAATCTTAATTGGAGAACATGCGGTTGTTCACGGACAACCGGCAATTTCTATCCCGTTTCCAATTGTCGGTGTAGAGTCCATTGTTTGTCATAAACCTGGTGCAATCGAATTTGTAAGCGAGTTGTATAAAGGACCAGCTGATGAAGCGCCGCACTTTTTACATGGTATGGTGTATTGTATGGACGCTACACTTGACTATTTGAATTTGCCAAGAAGAGATTTAAATATCGAAGTGCGTTCAACCATCCCTCCAGGTAAGGGACTTGGATCAAGTGCTTCTGTAGCAATTGCACTTGTCCGCTCATTATTTGCGTATGCAGGAAAAACCTATACAAAAGAAGAACTGTTAATGTTAGCGAATGTTTCGGAAACATTTGCTCATGGTGCGCCAAGTGGGATTGATGCGTTAACGATTGCTTCTGACCTGCCACTTTGGTTTGAAAAGGGTAGAGAGATTGACTATATTAAACCAAAGAATGATTTTCACTTTGTTGTCGCAGATACTGGACGAGTTGGTGATACCAAAACGGCTGTTGAATCTGTTACAAATCTATTAAAGACAGCTCCAAAGCGTATCCAGAGAAAACTAAGTCGCCTCGGAGAATTGACGTATCAAGCTCGGAATGCTTTAGAAAAAGCGAGTAAACAGGTGCTTGGTCAATTGTTAAATGAAGCGCAAAAAGAATTAGAAGCGTTAGGTGTAAGTGATGCGGGGTTAAATCGTTTAATTGCATTCGCCAGAGAAGAAGGTGCACTAGGTGCGAAGCTAACGGGTGGCGGTAATGGTGGATGTATTATTGCTTTAGCTAAAAATGAATTACATTCTCGCCAACTTACAGAAAAGCTCAAAAATTTTGGAGCGGCAAAGGTGTGGCCGTTTGTATTACAACAGCAAGACCATTTAGAAGGATAACAAATTCAGAGGGAATACGGTTAGATAACAAGGGGGTATATTGTGCAAGCGACAGCAAGAGCACATACAAATATTGCTTTAATTAAGTATTGGGGTAAACGAAACGAGTCATTAATTTTACCGACGAACAATAGTTTATCATTAACATTGGATGGATTTTATACAGAAACAACGGTGACTTTTCGCGAGGATTTGACATCTGATTTCTTTTTACTAGACGGTGAACCTGTGATGGGCGAACAATATGATCGTGTACAAGCCTTTTTAGACTTGATTAGACGAGAATATAATATTGGCCAAATTTATACAGAAATCAAATCGAAAAATACAATGCCAACCGCTGCAGGATTCGCTTCATCGGCATCGGGATTTGCAGCACTTGCAGGCGCTGCAACAAAAGCATTAAATCTTGATATTGATAAAACCGAGTTATCTCGATTAACACGTCAAGGCTCTGGATCAGCTTGTCGTTCTATCTTTGGTGGTTTTGTTGAATGGGAAAAAGGTGAAGCAGAGGACGGATCTGATTCACAAGCTGTCCAAATCGCACCGTCTAATTATTGGGATGTGCGTGTGGCGGCGGTAGTCGTTGATGCTAAGATGAAAAAGGTATCTAGTCGTGAAGGTATGAAACGAACAGTTGATACATCTGTATTTTACTCTGGATGGTTAGATAGTTTGCCACAAGACTTAGCAGATATTAAAGCAGCCATTCGCGGCCAAGACTTTGAAAAATTAGGAAGTATTTCCGAAGCGAACTGTCTGAAAATGCATGCGACAACACTTGGAGCCACCCCACCATTTACGTATTGGCAAGACTCAACAATGGCGGTTATGCAAGCAGTGCAAACGATGCGTGATTCTGGCATTCCAGCATATTTTACAATTGATGCAGGTCCGAATGTGAAAGTATTATATTTACCTGAAGACGAAGAAGCTGTCATGAATACATTAAAAAACCTTCCCGTTGTAACGGATGTGACATTAAGCCGTTCTGGAGAAGGAATATCGTATGTATAGGAGTGAGTTTATGGGACAATCAACAATCTCAGTTAAAACACCCGGCAAATTAATGGTTGCTGGGGAATATGCTGTACTTGAGCAATACCAACGTCTTATTGTTACAGCAATTGATCGGTTTGTACAAGCCGATTTGACACCAAGTGAGACTGGAACATTAACCATCCCTGCTTTAGATATCGAACAAGCGTTATGGCATGTTGAAGAAGGTAAGGTTGTGCTAGAAGCAGAGGGTAAGCAGACTTCTTTCGTTCAAGAAGCGATGCAAACGGTATTTACATATTTAACAGAGCAAGACATAGCTATTCAGCCATTTGACTTAACGATTACGAGTGATCTAGATGACGTTTCTGGGAAGAAATATGGTTTAGGTTCAAGTGGAGCGGTTACGACAGCCGTCGTGAAAGCAATTCTAGAATTTTTACATACAGACGAGATAACAGAGGATTTAATTTTTAAATTGTCGTCTATTGCGCATGTTAAAGTACAAGGAAATGGATCAGGTGCAGATGTCGCAGCTTCAAGCTATGGTGGCTGGTTAGAGTATGCCTCGTTTCAAGCAGAATGGTTACTCGAGGAAATTGGAAAAGGGAAATCAATCAGTCGTTTAGTGAAACGGAACTGGCAATACTTCAAGCTGGAAAAGCTTACGTTCCCGGAAGATTTACATATGTGTATTGGCTGGACAGGGCAACCTGCCTCAACATCGCAATTCGTTCAAAAGATTCAAGAATTTAAACATCAAGATCATACCGCATATGCAGAATTCATGGTGCAAAGCAACACAGCCGTAAGAGGTGTGTTAACAGGTATGAGTGAGAATGATTTGAATCTTTTCTTTGAAGGTATTCAAATGAATCGTGTAGCCTTACAACAGCTAGGTGAAAAAGCTGGTGTCCCTATTGAAACGGCAGAATTGAAAACATTATGTGATATCGCAGAACAACTAGGTGGGGTTGCTAAACCATCTGGCGCTGGTGGTGGCGATTGTGGTATTGCCTTTGTATCAAGCCGCGAAAAGGCAGACGAACTTGCTGCAGCATGGGAAAAAGCAGGCATTCAAACACTTGATATTCAACCTATATCATAATAGACTATAGTTATAGAAATGCTTGTCCTATGCATTTGAGTGAAGCTTGAAATCATGTATCATATGAAACAATTGAATAGATAAAGTTTTCTAGGGTTCCGTAACGAAGCTGTTAGTCTGGTCCGAGAGAAAACTCACAGCTTTATGCTGTGTCACGGAAGGATAAAAGCCTGGGAGAAACTGTTGAACAGTTTTCTCTCGGGCTTTTTTGTTTTCCGGAATACAAAAAGAAAGGTTGATTATATGAATACAGATTGGTTGAAAGTTATGGTTGCTGCTATTTTTGAAGTGTTATGGGTGATTGGATTGAAACATGCTGGTGATGTATGGACTTGGTTTGGAACAATCGTGGCGATTTTTATTAGTTTTTATCTCATGATTATGGCTGGTAAACGGCTTCCTATAGGAACGGTTTATGCCGTATTTGTAGGACTAGGTACAGCAGGAACTGTTTTTTGCGATATTGTATTTTTTGGAGATCCCTTTAAAGCAACAAAAATCATATTAATAGTTGTGTTGTTAAGTGGTGTTATTGGTTTGAAACTAACGACGGGTCACGCTAGTCAGGAAGGAGAATCGTAATGGAATGGATTGCTTTAATCGTAGCGGGTTTCTTTGAAATGTTCGGGGTTCTGATGATTCACCAATTGCATCAAAATCGTAACGTACAAACTTTACTTTTGATGATTACAGGGTTCGGTGTGAGCTTTATATGTCTAGGATATGCGCTGAATACGTTACCTATGGGAACAGCATATGCCATTTGGACTGGAATGGGTGCGTCTGGTGGAACAATCTTAGGCATGGTTTTTTATAATGAAGCAAAAGATTGGAAAAGACTATGTTTGATTACGATGGTATTGGGTGCAGCTATCGGTTTAAAGCTCGTGTCATAGAAAAAGTATTTTATAAATTGTAGACGAATGCAATCTATGGACAATAAAAGGTCTGGAAACGATATGGATTCGAGCTTCTAAGCTGGCGGCGCCCATGCAAGTACAAGTGTTAAGATGGGACGTCACGTTTTGACTCGTTACCTTTAAAGGATAAAGCTTTTGGTTTATACTGTAAGGAATAGGAAAGTGAGGGAGTTCGATGAAGAAGAATATATCCGTTATTGGTGTGCCGATGGACCTTGGGCAATTGCGTCGTGGCGTTGACATGGGTCCAAGCGCTATTCGCTACGCTGGCATGTACGAGCGTTTGACATCTCTTGGCTATCAAGTCAATGATCTTGGGAATGTCCATGTAGAGCATGCGAACCCATCACATTTAGAAGTAGACAAAGATGATAAGAGTACGCTTAGAAACTTACAAAAAGTAGCTAATGCGAATAGACAACTTGCGCAAATGGTTGATGATGCTGTTGCAAAAGCAGATTTTCCATTGGTCATCGGAGGAGATCATAGTATTGCCATTGGTACGCTTGCAGGTTTGCATACACATTATAAAAATCTTGGCGTGATTTGGTACGATGCACATGGTGATTTAAACTCAGAGGAAACGTCCCCATCTGGTAATATTCACGGTATGCCGCTAGCGGCTTCACTTGGCATCGGTCATGAGCAATTAATCAATATTCATGAAAAAGGGCAAAAGATTAAGCCAGAAAACCTTGTCATTATTGGTGCGCGCTGTCTGGATCCAGGTGAGAAGGCATTGATTCAAGAAAAAGGGATTCGTGTCTATACGATGCATGAAATTGATAAACTTGGCATGCCGCAGATTATTGACGAAACGTTGAACTACTTAAAAGAACGTACAGATGGCATTCATTTAAGTTTAGATTTAGACGGACTAGATCCATCTGAAGCTCCAGGTGTTGGTACACCCGTTATTGGTGGTATGACTTATCGCGAAAGTCATTTAGCAATGGAAATGTTACATGAATCAGATTTAATTACGTCGGCAGAATTTGTAGAAGTGAATCCGATTTTAGATGACCAAAATAAAACCGCTGATTTAGCTGTTGGTCTTATGGGATCTTTATTTGGAGAAAAATTAAAATAATCATGTTGTAGCGTAGTGGCATAAGAGAACTGTCCGAAAGAGTTTCGTAGTGAATGAGACTGTTATGGACAGTTCTTTTAGCTGATTTTTGAATTACTTTTAGCTTGAAGTCGTTGGTAAATCGAAATTAAATGATCGAGACGTTGACTAGATGCAATCACCTCTTTAGATGTTAACGCATAACGATTCGATAGTGAAAGCATCAATTCGCGTTCTTTTTCGATTTCCATAAAGAGTTGTAACGCATTGACCAATTGATTCAAACCTCCTTGTTAAACGCTTTATATTAAGTTAACCAAAAAGCTGATTTATGAAACGTCTGATTTTTAAAAGCTCCAATTTTTGGGGGATGAATGATGTAAGATACGCCTTCATTTTTTAGGATTGGTTTTACGATTTTTTAACTGGGTTATGATATAATAGATGAGATAAAATGAACGTATGAAAAGCATATAAATACCTAAGGGTTGTATGCTTCTACATATAACTTTTGAAGTATGGGGTTGTTTAATTAGAATGAACGCGTAGAGGGATGTGTGTACATGCTTGATGGGGGATTTGATTTAGTTGAAATGTTAAGAATTGGCGTAGACATTGCTCTCGTTTGGTATGTGTTTTATAAAGTCATTATGCTAATCCGTGGGACAAAGGCCATTCAACTTGTAAAAGGAATCGTTGTTGTACTGAGTGTCCGTATTATAAGTATGATCTTTGACCTGCCAACATTACAATGGCTTACATATCAAGCGATATTGTGGGGTTTTTTGGCTATCATTATTTTATTCCAGCCGGAACTACGCCGTGCTTTGGAGCAAATTGGGAGAGGGGGCCTATTTGCCCGAACTTCAAAGACATCCGAATATTCTATAGAAGAGACGGTTTCTGCTATCGTCGAATCGTGTAGCTATATGGCTAAACGCCGAATCGGAGCACTGATTACAATCGAATTAGAAACAGGTACAGGTGAATATGCTGAAACTGGGATTCCGATTAATGGGGAGCTTAGTCATCAGCTACTTACAAATATATTCACTCCGAATACGCCACTTCATGACGGTGCAGTGATTTTAAAACAAGATACAATTGTTGCTGCCGCTTGTTACTTACCATTATCTGAAAGCCGCTTCATCTCTAAAGAGCTAGGTACAAGACATCGTGCTGCAATGGGAATTAGTGAAGTTACCGATGCACTTACAATTGTAGTCTCAGAAGAAACGGGTGCAATTTCATGTACGAAAAATGGTGAGCTGAGAAGAGATATGGATCTGGAAAGCTTAAGAGACTTTTTAATTGGAAACTTGTCATTAAACTTGAAGTCCTCTGAAAACAAAGCTTGGAAGTGGAGAGGTAAGAAAAATGGATAAGTGGTTTGGAAGTAAATGGTTTGTCAGTGCCGTGTCGCTTGCGATTGCGATTATCTTATATTTATTTGTTGTGAACATCGAATCCCCTGGTACAAAGCAAAATGATCCGAATTTTACACCAGGTGGCTCTGATGAAACTGAACAATTGAAAGATATTCCGGTCAATATTAAAATAGACAAAGAAAAATATGTAGTCACAGGCGTCCCCAAAACAGTTGACGTATCATTAGAAGGGAATGCAAGTGTACTCAGACCTACTGCAATTCAAAAGAAATTAGATTTATATGTTGATTTGACAGACCTTGATGAAGGGGCGCATTCTGTTGAAATTGAGCACGGATCTTTGCCTAAAGGATTAAAGGCATATATTGAACCTAAAAACGTCGATGTTACAATTGAAAAACGTGCAACAGAATCTTATCATGTGAATGTTGACTACATTAACAAAGATAAATTAGCCAAAGGGGCTGAACTTGGAGAAGCTACAATTGAACCATCAACTGTATCGGTTACGAGTTCAGAAAGTGTGATTAACCAAATTGCACTTGTTAAAGTATTGGTTGATGTGAAAGATGTTGAGAAATCAATTAACAAACGAGAAGTTCCTGTGAATGTTTATGATGTCCAAGGGAATAAATTAGACGTTCAGATTGAACCGGAGAATGTAATGGTTTCTGTTGATGTCAGTAATCCAAGTAAAGAAGTAGCCGTCAAAGTCCCAACAAAAGGGAAAGTCCCGGATAATTATGAAGTAGAGTCGATTAAACCTGATAAAGAAAAACTAACTGTTTTCGCAAGTAACGAAAATTTAAAAGACATTGATGAACTAAAAACAGAAGAAGTTGATCTTTCGAAAATTAAAGAATCAGGAAAAGTTGACCTTTCAATTGACGTGCCTGAGGAAGCAGAGGTAAAAGAAGAGAAAGTTCCCGTCACAGTGGAGTTGAAGCAAAAAAAGACCATTAAAGATACACAAGTTGATGTAGAAAATCTTCCGGAAGGTTTGACAACAACCTTTAGTGATGGAACGAATGATCCACCAAAAATTGATGTTGAGGTCGAAGGTGATGAATCAGACGTAAAAGATTTAAAAGCAACCGACCTTACAGCAAGTATTGATTTAAAAGGTCTAGAAGCAGGTACACATGATGTGCCGGTTAAAGTATCCGGGCCAGAAGGCATTAAAGTAAAAGCACTTAATAAAAATATTACAGTTGAACTGTCTTAACATATCTAAATAAAACTTACAGCTGTATTTGGAAATATACAGAAGATATCATTCACTTACATGGGTTGTGCTTGTAGTGAAATGGAGGAGATATACACAATGGGTAAATATTTTGGAACTGATGGCGTAAGAGGCATTGCTAATCAAGAATTAACTCCGGAGTTGGCATTTCGAATCGGACGCTGTGGAGGCTATGTACTAACAAAACAAAGTGAAAAGCCGAAAGTCCTCATCGGACGTGACACACGTATCTCAGGCCATTTATTAGAAAGTGCACTCGTGTCAGGATTACTGTCAATCGGTGCTGAAATCATGCGACTTGGCGTGATTTCAACACCAGGTGTTGCCTATTTAACAAAAGCAAACAGTGCAGATGCTGGTGTCATGATCTCGGCTTCACATAATCCAGTAGAAGATAACGGGATTAAATTCTTTGGCCCAGATGGTTTTAAATTAACGGATGAAGAAGAAGCTGAAATTGAAGCGTTATTAGATGAAGAAGAGGATACATTGCC
>DVIO01000113.1 GCA_018711205.1 Candidatus Avamphibacillus intestinigallinarum
TCAATCGGTGCATTTATAACAGTATTTATTGGCGGAGTAGATGCGAGTTTAAATGAGTCAAGATCTAGTATCTTACTTGGGCATGGGTGGCTTGGCTTTTTATTTGCATTAATCGCAGTAGGCGGATCATTTCTCGTACATACCTATCCAAAGACTGGAGGAAGTTTATTCATTTTATCTGCTATCGGTGGATTTCTAAGTATCTCTTTAATGTATTTACCAGCCGCCATTATATTAATCATTGCAGCTTATCTGGCATTTTTTAAAAAAATAACAATATGATGCCGCTGTTTTAGAAATGTGTCATAGGGTACTGAAATGTATTGAATGAAAAGGGGTTTTCATTGTGGCTAACAAACATACTGGTATTAAACGACATGAATCATTACATCCTTTGTCGCATCATCATACGAATGCATTACATGTTGCTTTGAAATTACGGCGCGTCGGAACAGATAAAGCCAGAGAATCTTTAGATGAAGTGATAAACGACTTGGATGATTTTTGGAATCCTGCGGGGCAAGAGCATTTTCGCGAAGAGGAAGAAGTGTTACTCGGGACGTATGCTGAATATGTCGATATTTCAACCGTTCCAGAAGTACAAGAAATGCTCATTGAGCATATTCAAATACGTGCACGCATTAATCAAATATTACGAGCGGAAGAGCCGGACCTAGCCTTTATACGTGAGTTAGGTGAATTTCTGAATGATCATATTAGAAAAGAAGAACGTGTCATATTTCCAATGATTGAACAAGCCATACCTGATGAACGACTTGTTGAACTAGCTGAATATATTCATGAAGTTTAGACTTATTGCATATCGCAATAAGTCTTTTAAATTAGATTATTCCGATGAAAAAACTAAACTATATCCCACATTTGTTTATTTTTATGTTAGGATAGAATAAATCATTGATGTAATGGATGAAATGGAGGGATTTACTTTGAATAAAGCAGAGTTTGTTCAAACATATGCAGTGGAGAGAAAAGGTACAAATTCTTTGAAATGGGATGCGTTAGATGTACGTTTTGGGGATCCGAATTTAACAGCGGCATGGGTTGCTGATATGGAATTTAAAGCGCCGAATGAAGTGCTAGAAGCGATTAAACAACGTGTCGATCATGGTGTGTTTGGTTATTCATACGTTTGGGATTCTTATTATGAAGCGTTTTTCAATTGGCAACAAAAACGTCATCAATATGAGGTCAAAAAAGAATGGATGCGTTTTTCAACGGGGATTGTCACGGCTCTATATTGGTTTGTCAATGCATTTACAAAACCTGGTGAGTCCGTTGCGATCCTAACGCCTGTTTATTATCCGTTTCATAATGCAGTAAAAGACAATGGACGTCAGCTCGTTACAAGTGCATTAGTAGAAGAAAACGGTCAGTACCATATTAATTTTGAAGAGTTTGAACAAAAGATTATTGACGAACAGGTGAAATTGTTCATTCATTGTTCGCCGCATAATCCGGTGGGGCGTGTATGGACAAAAGAAGAACAGGAAAGATTATTGGCGATTTGTGAGAAACATGATGTTCTCGTTATTTCGGATGAAATCCATCAAGATCTTGTTTTCAAAGGACATAAACATCTTCCGTCAGCGACAATTGAAAATGGCAAATATGAAGACCGAATCATTACGGTAACAGCACCATCCAAAACGTTTAATTTAGCAGGCCTGCTTGTTTCACATATCATTATTCCGAATGAAACGATACGAGAGCAGTTTGATACATATGTGAATACAGTGAATCAAACGGAAGTGAATGTGTTAGGCATGACTGGAGCTGAAGCAGCGTATACATACGGAGAAGATTGGCTAAATGGCTTACTTGAAGTCGTATATGATAATTATACGTATTTGAAAGAGAGCTTACTGACACATGCGCCGAATATTGTGATCTCTCCATTAGAAGGTACGTATTTAACATGGTTAGATTTACGCGCCTATGTTAAACCAGAAGATATTAAATCATTTATTCAAGACAAATGTGGTGTTG
Organism: Candidatus Avamphibacillus intestinigallinarum; assembly: GCA_018711205.1. Lineage (GTDB taxonomy): Bacteria > Bacillota > Bacilli > Bacillales > Amphibacillaceae > Avamphibacillus > Avamphibacillus intestinigallinarum. Next base: position 2,008 of record DVIO01000113.1, read on the forward strand.
CGATTGATTATGGGGAATGGTTTAGTCAAGATACGAAAGGATTTATTCGTATTAATTTAGGAACCCATCCAAAGAACATTGAACATATTGTGTCGCAAATGATAAAACATTTACCTGTTTCATCAGCAAACTAGATAGGATAACGGAGTCTATGCTACTGAATGAATGTTGCATAGGCTCCTTTTTTATTCACGTGCCCGCCTAGAATACATAGAATACATCGATTACGTAAATGAAAGGGTCGTGAAGTCAATGAGTATAACTGAATATTATGTAACAGGACATACGGCGGACGGAATCGTTTATTTATTAACGGATAATATAGCTGATGTAAAAAAAATTATCGTACTTAAACATCCTTCCAAGCTGTGGAAAACAGCAGTATTAACGGCGTATAGAGAGGCTGCTAACCATGAAGAATTAGAATGGTTATCTAGCCGCTATGGTCGGGCGTTTTGTGAAGGTGTGATCAACCTTACACAGTCGATTGCGATATTAACAGAAGAGGCTTTACCAGAGCAGTATGATTTTTCTGTTCAGGAAATAGATCTTGTTACCGCGTATCATTTGCCGGTTTTTGAGACGGATTATTTAGAAAATGGACTTTCGCAAAATGTAACGGAGGCTTGTCAATATTTAAAAAAGGGACTACAGATTCATGATGATTTAGAACAGATATATGTTAACGAAATCCAAACGGCTAGAGCTGATAAGCTTGCTCGTGAATTGGCGGAGGATATATTAAAGGACGTCCACGTATCGGAGAAAGATTCCATAGTAAAACGTCGTATGTTTGGGACCAATACGCCAGAGGGTGCCATCAATAGTGTGTCCGATTTAGTTGAGAATCTGAAAACGGTCTACATGCTTCATGGTCGAGCAGGTACTGGGAAATCGACCTTAATGCGTCATGTTACCAATGAATGTTTAAAAAAAGGACTCAATTTAGAATTGTATCATTGTAGTTTTGACCCAAACAGTATTGATATGGTTCGTGTACCAGAACTTTCTGTAGCAGTTTTTGATGCGACTTCACCACATGCTTTCTCTCCATGGAAGACAGGACAATATGTGATTGATACGTATGAAGCCTTTGTAAATGAAGGAACAGATGAAAAATATCAACAGGAAATTGAATATGTCGCAAGTATGTATAAACGTTTTATCAAAAAGGGTATGACATCCTTGCAAAGAGTTGGTGACATCATTGAAAAACAAGAGGAACCTTATAAACTAGAGTATCATGCATACGAATCTCAACTAGCGAATGTGGCTTACCAACTTGTGGAAGTGCCATTACAATGATCTTAACCGGTTTTACATATGAAGCGATATGTAAAGCCTTTTTTAAGTTGTGCATAAAAATAGAATCTTATGAATAATTAATATATTTATGTATGCCTACTCAAATGAAAAGGAATCTGTTAACATATTTAAAGGCTTCATGAAGATTTATGATTAAATTTTTATTGAGTAATGCCAGAATTATTTGAAAATTTTAGAAAAGGGTGTTTAGATTGGCTGAGAAAGGAACGGGAGAAACATTTAAGCCATACGTTGCTGCCAATGAGAGTAAAACAGAGTTCACGCTAACAGCAGCTCTTATCGGTGCGGTATTGGCAATTGTATTTGGTGCGGCAAACGCATATTTAGGATTGATGGTTGGGATGACAGTTTCGGCTTCAATTCCAGCGGCAGTTATTTCAATGGCAGTACTTCGAATTATTTTAAAACGTACATCCATTCTTGAAAATAATATTGTGCAAACGATTACGTCAACTGGTGAGTCGTTAGCTGCAGGTGTTATCTTTACATTACCGGCGTTATTCATTTGGAAATTACAACCGAGTTTAACGACGATTTCGATTATTGCATTAGCTGGTGCGATACTTGGTGTAGTATTAATGATTCCATTGCGCCGAGCGCTTATTGTGAAAGAGCATAACACATTACCTTATCCTGAGGGAACAGCTTGTGCTGAGGTTCTTATCGCAGGAGAAGATGGTTCAAAAGGTGCTAAATTAATATTTGGTGGATTAGGAATAGGGGCATTATTTAAACTTTTAACAGATGCAGTTAAATTATTTCCATCATCAGTAGAATGGGAAATTTATAAATTCAAAAATGCTGCAATTGGTATGAATACAATGCCTGCTTTATTAGGTGTTGGCTTTATAGTTGGATCAAAAATAGCAGGGATTATGTTTGCTGGTGCAGTTATTGGTTGGTTAGGTATTATTCCGTTAATTAGTTTCTTTGGAGAATTTTCAAGCACTGTTATTTTCCCAGCTGAAATACCGGTTTCAGAAATGGGATTCCAGGATATATATGATAATTATTTAAAATATATCGGTGCTGGTGCCGTGGCATTTGGTGGAATTATGGGCTTAATTAAAACATTGCCTACGATTTTTTCATCATTTTTAGGAGCGGTGAAAGGATTTAAGGGACAAGACGAAGGAGACCAACTTCGTACTGACCAAGATATGCCAATGTGGTCAATTGTTCTATTAACACTAGTTGTAGTAGGTGTGTTATTATTCTTCCCACACCTTCAAATCGGTATTGTTGGAGCAATTATGCTCTTAATTTTTGGCTTTTTCTTTGTTACAGTTTCTTCAAGAATTGTCGGAATTGTCGGGAGTTCTTCAAACCCGGTATCTGGGATGACAATCGCAGCATTAATCTTTATTGCGGTTGTATTAACGGGACTTGGACAAACAGGTGATGCTGGAAAAGTGACAGCAATTATTATTGGAGCGGTTGTTTGTATTGCTGCTGCAATTGCTGGGGATACATCTCAGGACTTAAAAACAGGTTATATTGTAGGAGCGACACCGAAGTTGCAACAATTCGCTCAACTTTATGGTGCACTCATTGCGAGTATTGTGATCGGTCTAATCCTTGTGCTATTGGATAATGCCCATGGATTAGGTTCAGCAGATTTACCTGCACCTCAAGCTATGCTTATGTCGATGCTTGTAGAAGGTATTATGCAAGGTGATTTACCTTGGAACCTCATTTTTATCGGTATGGCTTGTGCAGCGGCAGTTGAACTGTTTGGTATTGGTTCACTACCTTTTGCGGTAGGTTTATACTTGCCAATTCATTTAACAGCACCAATTATGGTTGGTGGTTTAATTAAAATGATTACTGAACGCATGGCGAAAAGTAAAGCAGATCTAAAAGAAAAAACAGATCGTGGAATTCTACTTGCTTCAGGTTATATTGCGGGTGAAGCCCTGATGGGTGTAATTGTAGCAATAGCTATCACTGCAGGTGTTGTGTTACCAGAAAATCCAATCTTCGGGCCGGTTGTATCTATTCTTGCATTCGCGGTCGTCATTGGAATATTAACCATTGTTTCGAACAAGCGTGCAACAAAATAAACTAAAGCTGTCTAGCTGGTTATTCTAACTAGACAGCTTTTTTATTCGTTATATTGACAAAATCTTCAATTATTCGTATTGATTTTAAAATGATAATCGGTATGTTATACTTTAAACATAGATTGTAGTTCATGAATTGAACTAGATAGACATCTTTCTTTTAAAGGTGATTCTAAAAATTTTCTTCGATTAAATACGCCTTTTTTTGGAAAAGCTTTTAAAGTAGATAATATTAGATTGGGTTTGAGTTCTAAACGATTCTTTTTTAAAAGGAAGTTGTTGGTTGATCACGGCTTAAGAGGATGTGGATTATGCATAAAGAACCCCTTAAGTTTTATGTAAAGTGACCAATGACTTTATCATTAGAAAAGTTTAGACTTGAAAAGTAGGCACTCGAGGATGGTAGATAATGTTCGATACTAATTTGGGTTTTGCAAACAAATATAGATGAATAATTTGATTTAGAAAAGCAGTGGGATTCTTATGTGACAGTATGTCTTTGGATCGCTCGTTTTGTTCTGTAATCATATCTGTGTCTAACATTGTTTGATTGTATCGACATTATTTAATTGGTTACTTGAGTTTGGCGAATTACATAGTTATTTGAAAAAGTTAAAACCACTACCCAAATACATGTATACCAATCTGTTTATCAACCGATGTCTATGAAGATTTTAAGTTTTATGTATCTTTAATTCGGGATAACATGATGCGATTGATATCGCATGGTGTCATTTTTAAAACCTTGATGACTTTATTGTGAATGGTCATAAACATCTATTTTGTATTGGTGAAATACTGCTTTCAATGTTTATTTCTTGAAAATGTCGTATTTTGCGTTAAAGTAGATAGTGGAAACATTGATAATTTAAGTAGAGGTTAGCATGAATGGCTTCAATTTATATGTAGAATTGAGGCGGAACAAAAAAATAGGCTTGGGAGTGAAAAATGTGCTAAGTACTGTGATCAAGAAAAACACATATCAAGATTCAGTAAGCTTGATGTTATTGACAAATCACTTGGCAGGTGTCGAAGGCGTGAACAAAGTTCAGGTCATGATGGGTACACCAGCGAACAAAGATATTTTCAAGGGTTCTGGACTTTACACAGATGAGCTTGAAGATGCAGCACCAAGTGACCTTTGTATCGTAGCAGATACAGCTGATGAAGATTCGGTTCAACGAGTAGTTGATGAAACAGAAAACTACTTAACAAACCAATCAACAGAATCAGAACAAAGCGACATTTCAACTGTTCGTACTTGGGAAATGGCTGAAATGAAACTTTCGAATGCAGATTTAGCTGTTATTTCTATTGCAGGTGAACATGCTGCAGCAGAAGCTAATAAAGCACTAGACCGTGGACTAAACGTATTCCTATTTAGTGATAACGTAAGTGTAGAGGATGAAAGACAACTTAAAGAAAGAGCAGATGAACTTGGTTTAATCGTTATGGGTCCTGACTGTGGTACAGGTATTCTTGATGGTGTTCCAATTGCGTTTGCTAACGTTGTTGAAAAAGGTAACATCGGGGTTGTTGGTGCTTCAGGTACTGGTATCCAAGAAGTTACAACAATTATCGGTAACCATGGCGGTGGTATTTCACAAGCTATTGGTACTGGTGGTCGTGACCTATCTGGTGATATCGGAGCACTTACAACAATTAAAGGTTTAAGAGTATTAGATGAAGATGATGAAACAGATATCATCGTATATATCTCTAAGCCACCAGCTCCAGAGGTGCGTGACAAAGTAATCGAAGTGTTTAAAACACTTTCTAAACCAGTTGTTGCGATCTTTATGGGTGACAAACCAGCAGAAGCTCATGACAACGTTTCATATGCTTGGACTTTACAAGACACAGCATTAAAAGCGTTAGAACTAGCTGGTAGCACTGGCGTTTCAATTGATAAAGTTGTTGCTGAAAACGAAGATGATTTGAACAAAGTAAAATCTGACTCTAAACAACGTTATATTAAAGGTTACTTCTGTGGTGGTACATTAGCACTTGAATCAGCGATGATTTGTACAGATGCATTTAAACTTGATGCAGATGCAGAACATCCTGAAGGTATGATGCTTAAACATGAAGGTCACGAAATCATTGACCTTGGTGATGACGCTTATACACAAGGACGCGCTCACCCGATGATCGACCCTACATTCCGTGTAGAAAAAGTAAAAGAAGCTGCACATGATGCAGAAACAGCAGTTATTTTACTTGATAACGTAATTGGTTACGGTGCTCACGAAGATATGGCAGGTGTATTCGCTCCAGTTATTCAAGAAGCGAAAGAAGATGCTGCTAAAGAAGGTAAAGCATTTATCGCAATTGCGTCTGTTACAGGTACAGAACAAGACCCACAAGTTTACCAAGATCAAGTTGATAAACTTGAAGAAGCGGGTGTTATTGTAACTGAAAGTAACGCTGAAGCTACAAAACTTGCAGTAGAGATTATCGAATATCTAAATGGTGATATTACTGTAGATAAATCTACTGAAACAAAAGGT
>DVIO01000114.1 GCA_018711205.1 Candidatus Avamphibacillus intestinigallinarum
AAAGAATTGTGTTCTTATTTTAATGATTGCGTTAAAAATAGTTGTATACAATATTAAGTGCGTTGTTGATAACTAAATAAACAAGATGTGAATTAATATCCACAAGTTATTAACAAACTGTGGATGAATGAATTAACTTAAATAGTTTTACACAAGTGAAACATGATATATAATATCAAATAAACGTGAAGTTTGCAATTGAAATCGACAAGTATTCACAAATTAAGAGTCTTGTAGATAAATACTATCCACAATGGTAGAATTTGTGATTATGTTGTCGATATTTGTTGTGAATAAAAAACTGATGTCGAAAAGTCATGGACAGGCGATGTGGATAAAACTAGAGAGTTCTCCACTGTACTACAACAGAATAGAAAACGGTAAATATCTCCAAAGGTTTGTCGAAACGTATTTGTTTATAGCGTTACCTCTCCTCTATATGGAGAGCTGAAAATAAAATATAAATGGCTAGTTGACAGAAGGGGTCTTTATTACGTATAATTACGAAGATATTATGGAAAAGTATTAAATTTTGGTTTTTATCCTCGAAGGAGGTGCAAGATACATGAAAAGAACATTCCAACCGCATAATCGTAAACGTAAAAAAGTACACGGCTTTCGCTCACGTATGAGCACTAAGAATGGACGTAAAGTATTGGCTCGCCGTCGCCAAAAAGGAAGAAAAGTACTATCAGCATAAGGCCACTGAACTTGTCAGTGGTTTTTTTGCTTGAGAAGACATATACATATTTGCTTCAGTATACGAAATAATAAACGTTTTTCTCCGTTTTGTACGTATCTGACGCCTCTTTTTTGTAAAAACTGTTTTATAAAGGTGATCGCTACATGGAGAAAGCATATCGAGTTAAAAAAAATGAAGAATTTCAATATATATTTAAAAACGGGAAATCTTTTGCGAATCGGCAGCTTGTGATCTATTATATAGAAAGAGAGAATCAAGCATTGTTCCGAATTGGCTTATCAGTCGGTAAAAAAATTGGAAATGCTGTGATGCGCAACCGAATTAAACGCTGTTTGAGACAAGCGTTTACAGATTTGAAAAAAGAGGTTAAACCGGGTTATGATATCATTATTATTGCAAGGCAACCAACAAAAGAAATGAATTGTCATATGATTAAAAAAAGCCTCATACATTTATTAAAACGTGAGCAACTTTTAATCAAATAATAGATACGAGATAACGTTCGATAAAACAATATGGAAATGACTGACGAAGTGTTTGTTAGGTTAGGAGGAAATACGGTGCGTAAGAAGTTATTATTCTCAAGCGGGTTGATTGGACTAGTTGTTTTATTATCAGCTTGTGGAAATGTGAGAGAATCGGTAGATGCAAACAGTACGGGGTTCTGGGATTCAAAGGTAATCTATCCATTCAGCCAAGTGATTACATTCTTTGCAGAACATTTTAATGGTAGCTACGGACTTGCAATCATTATAGTGACACTGATTATTCGTACGATATTACTACCACTGAATATTAAACAGCTTAAGAGTTCACGTGGTATGCAAATGATTCAACCGCAAATGAAAGAAATTCAAGCAAAATACAGTTCTAAAGATCCAAAAACACAACAAAAATTACAAGAAGAAACAATGAAGTTGTTTAAAGAAAATAATGTAAATCCACTTGCAGGGTGTTTACCAATTATTGTACAAATGCCAATTCTTTTTGGGATTTATCAAGCTATCATGAGAACAGAGGCTATTAAACAAGGGTCATTCCTGTGGTTCGAACTTGGTTCACCGGATTATATATTACCGCTTATCGCAGGGGCAGCTACATTCTTACAGCAAAAATTAATGATGGCGGGAAATCCAGCATCTGATAACCCGCAAATGAAAATCATGTTGTATATGATGCCGGTTATGATTACGATCATCGGTTTCTTCTTACCATCAGCACTTGCACTTTACTGGGTAGTTGGTAATGCGTTCATGGTTGGTCAAACATTGCTTATTAATAAACCAATGATGAAAGATTCAGCTGGAGGAGCGAAAAAGTGAAAAAAGTCACTACTAGAGGTGCTACGGTTGAAGAAGCGATTCAATCAGCACTCCTAAAACTTGAAATTTCTAGAGACGAATGTGACATTCACGTCATCGACGAAGGAAAAAAAGGGTTTCTCGGCATATTTGGTCATAAACCGGCCGTTGTCGAGGTCAGCACGAAGGATCTGATCATTGAGTTTGGAGCAGATTACTTACGAGAGATTATCCAAAAAATGGATATTGGTGTCGAAGTCATTCATGAAGCAAAAGGTCGCGATGTCTACTATGATCTGAAAAGTGAAGACGTGGCCTTATTGATTGGCAAACATGGACAAACGTTAAATGCGCTCGAAAAACTTGTCGGGCTCGCTGTGAATCATAAGAGTAAGACGAGCTATTTTGTAACGTTAGATGCGATGGGCTATCGTGAGAGACGTAAAGTCAATCTACAAGCGAGAGCACATGAAATGGCGGATAAAGTCGTTCGTGAACAGAAAACATTTGCACTGGAACCGATGCCAGCATCAGAGCGCAAAATCATTCATAAGGTCTTGCAACATAAGGCGGGGATTACTTCTTATTCAGAAGGAAAGACACCACACCGTCATATTATTATCAAACCGGAAGCGTTTAACGAAGAAGCATAAAGAAGTTGGGATAAAAGTAATATATGGTTATGTTGATCATCATTACTTTGTATATCCCAGCTTCTTTTTTATGTATGTATAATATATTGACTATTTTATTCTAGACTTTTGTTGTCTCATTTAAAATGTCTAAATAACATAAAACTTGTCCACATGTGTATGAGTTCGGAGGAAAAACTGAACAAATATGCGATGTGGACAAGTTTATTTATGAAGTAAAATATGATATTCTATTTAGTTAGTAGTGAAACTTTTGCACTTGTGCATAACAAACATTACGAAACAAAAGAGATGGATTGACTTTGCTTAGAAAATCGAAATTACCAACTCTTATTAATATAGATAGAAGGTAGGATGTGACGAGATGACAACAGACACCATTGCGGCAATTTCTACACCTACAGGTGAAGGTGCCATCGCCATTGTGCGTTTAAGTGGCCCAGAATCTATAGGGATGGCGATGAAGATATTTAAAGGGACGGACTTACATCACGTTGATTCACATACCATCCATTACGGAAAATTAATGGATCCGAATACAAAGGAAATCGCAGAAGAAGTGATGGTAAGTGTGCTACGTGGACCCAAGACGTTTACAAGAGAAGATATCGTAGAAATTAACTGCCATGGTGGGGTCGTTTCTGCGAATCGCGTATTGGAATTGATTTTGGAACAGGGGGCGCGCCTTGCTGAACCAGGTGAGTTTACCAAGCGTGCCTTTTTGAATGGACGAATTGACCTATCACAAGCGGAGGCTGTAATGGATTTAATTCGCGCGAAGTCAGATAAAGCGATGTCAGTTGCCCTTAAGCAAATCGATGGGCGTTTATCCAAATTAATCCGTACACTGCGTCAAACATTATTAGAGACTGTGGCGCATGTTGAAGTGAACATCGATTATCCAGAATATGATGATGTGGAAGAAATGTCACATGAGATGATGCGAGAAAAAACGCATGAAGTCAAAAAAGAAATTGAATCATTGCTTGAGGTCGCAAAACAAGGGAAAATTTTGCGCGAAGGGATTCAAACGGCTATCGTAGGTCGTCCGAACGTTGGAAAATCTTCTTTAATGAATACACTTGTTCAAGAAACGAAAGCAATTGTGACGGACGTAGCTGGAACGACAAGGGATACGATTGAGGAATATGTGAATGTTCGGGGCGTACCACTTCGGCTCGTTGATACGGCGGGGATTCGCGAAACCGATGATATTGTTGAAAAAATCGGTGTAGAACGTTCTAGAAAAGCTTTACAAGAAGCAGATTTAATCCTATTTATGTTAAACTATAATGATGTACTGACTGAAGAGGATGAACAGTTATTTGAACTGATCCAAGACTTAGAGTACATCGTCATTGTAAATAAAGCAGATTTAACACAAAACTTAGATATTGAGAAGGTTCAATCACTCGCTGCAGGTCATCCCATCATCGAAACAGCGATTATTGATGAACGCGGCATCGAGCAGCTTGAACAAGCGATTGCCGACCGGTTCCTAAGTGGGGACCTTGAGATGAATGACATGAGCTATGTCTCAAATGTACGCCATATTCAATTATTGAAAGAAGCGAAGCAAGCCTTACAAGAAGCAGAAGAAGGGCTTGAGATGGGTGTGCCTATTGATATGGTTCAAATCGATGTAACGAGAACATGGGAATTACTCGGTGAAATCATTGGAGATACGGCGAGTGATGCGTTAATCGATCAGTTGTTCTCCCAATTTTGCCTTGGGAAATAAACGATATTATGACGGATATACAGTCCGTTTTGCCATATAAATTTAGTACACATCATATTGACAGAAAGGGTGACAATGATGACTTATGAAGCAGGAGAATTTGATGTAATTGTAATTGGGGCAGGACATGCCGGCTGTGAAGCAGGGATTGCTGCAGCACGAATGGGTGCAAAAACACTCATGTTAACGATGAACTTAGATACCATTGCGTTTATGCCTTGTAATCCATCACTTGGTGGACCGGCAAAAGGGATTGTCGTACGTGAAATAGACGCACTTGGTGGTGTAATGGCAAAAGTCATTGATAAAACACATATCCAAATGCGTATGTTAAATACGAGAAAAGGCCCAGCTGTGCAGGCATTGCGTGCCCAAGCCGATAAACCGTTATATATCCAAGAAATGAAACGTGTGATTGAAAATGAAGAGAACCTTTCAATTCGTCAAGGCATGGTTGATTCATTAATTGTCGAAGATGGGGTTTGTAAAGGCGTTGTAACAGAAACAAAAGCGGTGTATAAAGCGAAAACAGTCGTTGTGACAACAGGTACATTCATGCGCGGGAAAGTGTTAATCGGCGATATTGAGTATGAGAGTGGCCCGAATAATCAAAGAGCTACGGTTAAATTATCGGAAAATCTTGAGGAGCTTGGCTTTGAATTAACCCGTTTCAAAACAGGAACGCCACCACGTGTGAAAAGCCAATCAATTGATTATTCAAAAACTGAAATCCAACCTGGAGATGAGAAACCACAAGGCTTTTCATATGAAACGGTTGATTTCATTACCGACCAAATTCCGTGCTGGCTAACGTATACGAATCCACATACACACGAAGTGATTGATGACAATTTGAAACGTTCAGCGATGTATTCAGGTATGAAACGCGGAACGGGTCCAAGATATTGTCCATCAATTGAAGATAAAGTCGTTCGTTTCCATGATAAACCACGTCATCAAATCTTCTTAGAACCAGAAGGGCGTGACACAGAAGAGGTATACGTGCAAGGGTTATCGACTTCTCTACCTGAAGATGTGCAATACGAAATGGTTCATTCTGTAGCTGGTCTAGAGAAAGCGGAAATTATGCGTCCTGGTTACGCCATTGAATACGATGCGATTGTGCCAACGCAATTATGGCCCACGCTTGAAACGAAACGAATCGAAAACTTATTTACAGCGGGTCAGTTAAATGGAACATCTGGTTATGAAGAAGCAGCAGCTCAAGGGATTATGGCTGGGATTAACGCAGCAGCTAAAATTCTTGGCAAAGACCCTGTTATTTTAGACCGCTCTGAAGCATATATCGGCGTACTTATTGATGATTTAGTGACCAAAGGCACAAAAGAGCCATATCGTTTACTTACATCAAGAGCAGAGTATCGACTATTGTTACGTCACGATAATGCCGATTTGCGCTTATTAGAAAAAGGTCATGACATTGGGCTTGTACCAGATGCCCGTTATGAAAAATTCATGACAAAAAAAGAATTAATCACAAAAGAACAAAAACGTTTGAGAAAAATAGTTATTAAACCTTCTGAATATACGACTGAAGTGTTAGAAGCGGCAAACTCAACACCAATCAAAGAAGCCATGCATGCACTTGATCTCTTAAAACGTCCTGAACTGAGCTATGCAGATGTAGAGAAAATGATTGAACCAGATCATACATTGCCACAAGAAGTAAAAGAACAAGTAGAAATTCAAGTGAAGTATGAAGGATATATTAAAAAAGCGAACCAACAAGTGGCACGTATGTTGAAGATGGAAGATAAAAAAGTTCCAGAAAACATCGATTATGATGATATAGGGGGACTAGCAACAGAAGCACGCCAAAAACTAAAAGAAATCCGACCATTATCTGTCGGTCAGGCTTCAAGGATTTCTGGAGTGAATCCATCAGATGTGTCGATTTTACTTGTATATATTGAACAAGGTAAAATTGCGACATTGGCGAATTGATATGAAGGAGAAGAAGGTATGAATCCAGAACAATTTGTGGCAGAATTGCGTGAAAAGGGCATTGAACTAAATGATACGCAAATTGCACAATTCGAAACCTATTTTCATATGCTCGTGGAATGGAATGAAAAGATGAATTTAACGTCATTAACCGCAGAAGAGGACGTATATTTAAAGCATTTCTATGATTCCATTTCAGCGGCATTTCAATTTGACTTCGAGCAACCGATCTCGATTTGTGATATTGGAGCGGGAGCAGGCTTTCCAAGCATACCACTAAAAATTTGCTTCCCTAATATACAAGTAACTATTGTCGATTCATTACAAAAGCGGATTACCTTTTTGAATGAATTGGCTTCTGCATTGGAGCTTACCGGGGTTGCCTTTTATCATGACCGGGCAGAGAGCTTTGGTAAAAATGCTAAGTTCCGCGAGTCATTTGACCTTGTGACAGCTAGAGCTGTTGCACGTTTGTCGGTTTTATCTGAATTATGCTTACCACTTGTCAAAAAAGACGGTACATTCCTTGTTATGAAAGGGGCTCAAGCAACAGACGAATTGGCAGATGCTAAGCAGGCAATTGAAGTGCTTGGTGGGAACGTGGTCGCTCATGAATCGTTTACACTTCCAAAAGAGGACAGTGAACGTTCGATTATTTTAATAGATAAAAAACGTAAGACACCGAAGAAATATCCAAGAAAAGCGGGTCTACCGAATAAAAATCCAATCGGGGCAGAATAAGATTTCTGCCCTTATTTTCATATAAATGACAAAGCAACAACAAAACTGTTTTTATTCATGCCGTTTCGTGTGAATTTATGGTAAAATGATTATACTAGTACCTGCTCACAAGAAACAGCGTAGATGAAATAAGTTTTTCATGGGAATGAAACAAATGTTCCACGTGAAACATTACATAAAATCTTACAAGCAGCATAAGGGATTTGTGAAAGATTCCTTTCTGTAGAGACGTAAGAACGGAATTTAAAGGTGGTGTCTGTTGATGTTACAACCTTTTAACCGAATTTTTGGGTTAGGGGATAAATCATCTTCTAATAATGAGGAAGAAGATTTTCATCCAGATGAAGTAATTCAACTTCCAGTTAATCAAATCGAGGCAAACCGTTTTCAGCCTCGTTCAATATTTGATGAGGAAAAAATAAAAGAATTGGCGCAAACCATTGATACACATGGAATGATTCAGCCGATTGTTGTTCGTACGTTGAAAGGTGAAGATGAAGAAAAAGTAGGCTATGAGATCATTGCTGGGGAACGAAGATGGCGTGCCGTTCAACGACTAGGCTGGGAGCATATTTCCGCGATTATCCGCGATATGACTGATACGGAAACAGCCTCAGTTGCATTAATTGAGAACTTGCAGCGTGAAGAGTTAACGGTTATTGAGGAAGCCGCAGCTTACCAGCGTTTACTAGATTTACATGAATTGACGCAAGAAGCACTTGCTCAAAGACTTGGCAAAAGTCAATCGACCATTGCGAATAAATTACGTTTGCTGAAATTACCAGAAGCTGTACAGCAAGCGATATTACAAAGAGAGATTACAGAACGCCATGCCCGTGCGTTAATTAAATTAAAAGAAGAGGCTGCTCAATTAGAAGTATTACAACAAATTATTGAGCATGAGTTGAACGTTAAAGAAACTGAACAACTCATTAAGAAAATGTTTGAACCAAAGGAAAAGCCGAAGCAAAAGAAGCCACGCCTAAAAGGTGTGAACAAAGATATTCGCATTGCGATGAATACGATTCGTCAATCATTGAATATGGTATCTGATACAGGGATTGACGTGTCCTCAGATGAAGAAGATCATGACGATTATGTCCAAATTACCATTAAAATACCAAAACATAAAAACTAGCACTTATATCATTTATTCGTTAGCATGTCCATCTTAAGAGAAGATGGACTTTTTCTATGGTGTGATGCGCATTCTAGCAAGCAAGGGATAAAATTCGACAAACTTTACGCGAATTCCACACATTTTGAATGAAAAAATGATAAAATATAAGGTAAGGATTTTCATACATGATATAAACAATCGTTGATATAGAAATGCGTTCATAGGTAGGTGACAACATTGGGTAAGATTATTTCGATTGCCAATCAAAAAGGTGGAGTTGGTAAGACAACAACTTCTGTCAATTTGAGTGCAAGTCTGGCACATCTAGGGAATCAAGTATTGCTTGTTGATACAGATCCTCAAGGGAATGCAACAAGTGGTGTCGGTGTGAATAAGGCCGATGCAGATGAATGTATTTATAATGTGTTGGTGGAAGATTTACCAGCAGCAAATGTATGTGTTGAAACAAATGTGCCGAATTTACGAGTGATTCCTGCGACCATTCAACTTGCTGGAGCGGAGATTGAGCTGGTTTCTACGATTTCTCGTGAAATTCGCTTGAAAAAGGCATTAGAAGAATTACGTGACGAATACGACTATATTATTATCGACTGTCCGCCGTCACTAGGGATTTTGACACTAAATGCGTTAACCGCATCAGACTCAGTGATTATTCCTGTTCAGTGTGAATTTTATGCATTAGAAGGATTGAGTCAATTGTTAAACACAATTCGTCTCGTGCAAAAACATTTGAACAAGCAGTTAATGATCGAAGGTGTCCTTCTTACGATGCTTGACGCGAGAACGAACCTCGGTATTCAGGTAATTGAAGAAGTGAAAAAGTATTTCCAAGATAAAGTGTACAAATCAATTATCCCTCGAATTGTGCGTCTTGGAGAAGCACCGAGTCATGGCCAATCAATCATTACATATGATCCGAAGTCAAGAGGGGCTGAAGTATATCTTGAATTAGCAAAGGAAGTGATGGAAAGTGGCGAGAGGGTTAGGTAAAGGGCTTGACGCGTTGATTTCAAGCAGTATGGAAGATGAAGATTCAATTGAAATTGTAGACATTCCGTTACATGAATGTCGTCCCAATCCGTACCAACCACGGAAAACATTCACTGAAGAAGCAATTGAAGAGTTAAAACAGTCCATCTTAGAACATGGCATCATTCAACCGATTATTGTTCGTGCCAGTATTAAAGGATATGAAATCGTTGTTGGAGAGCGCCGTTTCCGTGCTGCACAAGCTGCAGAATTAGATACGATTCCTGCAATTGTTGAAGAGATGAACGATGAGAAAATGATGGAACTGGCATTGCTTGAAAACTTACAGCGTGAAGATTTAACACCTGTTGAGGAAGCAAATGCATATGAGAATTTAATGAATGAATTGAAGCTTACACAAGAAGACTTATCAAAACGTCTTGGAAAAAGTCGCTCTCATATCGCTAATACTGTACGGTTATTAACATTACCAGAGCCCGTGATTGAAATGATCAACACGAATACGCTATCCATGGGGCATGGACGTACATTACTTGGTCTGAAGGATAAGAAAAAAATTCTACCAGTGGCTGAGCGCATTGTGAAGGAAAAATTGAATGTCAGACAAGTGGAAAGGCTCATTCAACAAATGAATGAAGCGAAACCACAGAAGAAAGACAAAGAAAGTAAAGATATCTTCTTAATCGAAAGAGAGACGTCTTTACGTGAGCGATTTGGCACATCTGTTAAAATTCATAAAGGCAAACGTAAAGGTAAGATTGAAATTGAATTTTATAATGATGATGATTTAGAACGTATCATTGATGTGTTAGAAAAGTAAATGAATTTGAAGTAGGTGACAGAGATGCATATCCGTCTCTGTCGTTTTTATTGCTTAAATTGAAATGTTCCACGTGAAACATTTGCAAACACAACAATGAATTTTGACACAGCTTAGTTATAGGGGGCAAATTGATGGCGTTAACGGGAGCATTGGTTGACGGGATGTTTATTGCTGTAGGAAGCATTTTTGGGCTCTTGTTGAAGGATATCCCGGAACGTTTTAAAGAAACAGTGACACATTGTATTGCACTCATGATACTTCTAATTGGCCTACAAATGGCGTTAGAAACAGAGTCACTCATCATGGTGCTCACGAGTTTGATTATTGGTGGCATAATGGGTGAGTTGCTTCGCCTAGAAGAGCTCATCAACCGTGCAGGAGAGGCGTTCATGAAGCGTATTTTCAAGCATGGATCTAAAGGATTCAGTCCTGTAGAAGGCTTTATTACGACAACGTTAATTTTTTGTGTAGGTGCAATGGCGATTATCGGCGCGTTAAATAGTGGTTTGCAAGGCAATCATGAAGTGTTAATAACAAAAGGTGTATTAGATGGTTTTATGGCACTCGTATTTACGACGACAATGGGATATGGCGTCATCTTCTCAGTGTTTTCTGTCATCATATATGAAGGATCGATTTCCTTATTAGCAACGCAAATTGTCCATATCGTCTCAGGTGAAGATTTAGACCAGTTGGTTCAGTTGATTACGGGTGTTGGGGGCTTAATTATTGTCGCAATCGGATTGAATTTACTAAAACTCGTACATATTCGTATTGGAAATCTACTGCCTTCATTAGCAATCGTTGTCGTATTATTTTATTGCTTTAATTAAAATCGCTCTATACATCATCGCTCATTTTAATGGACTAGATACCGTTATACAGACTTGTTTTCCTATGAAAGCAGGTCTTTTTTTGTTCTCCAAAACATGAATTTCTGCCACCACAGTACGTTTGGCTGCTCTTGTATAGGATACAAAATTCGGTCAACCTGAGAAAGTGTGTCTGACAAAACGGTTGCCATTTGATAGACAAGTGCTAATCGCGTACTTTGTAGCTTTTCAAAACCCATATGACCACTTACATTGACTACACCGGTGAGGTGGATATCTCCAACGGCAGGTAATGCCTTTTGAAAAGCAGCACCTGGCTGAATCGCACCAATGCCGCAAGTAAGATAACCGATTGATTCCTGGCGTCCAAGACTTGCATCAATCGCAATGATAAAGGGATTTTCGTACGTCTGTTTAATATATTCAAGATAAGCTATTAAATTCGT
Source organism: Candidatus Avamphibacillus intestinigallinarum (assembly GCA_018711205.1). Taxonomy (GTDB): domain Bacteria; phylum Bacillota; class Bacilli; order Bacillales; family Amphibacillaceae; genus Avamphibacillus; species Avamphibacillus intestinigallinarum. The sequence continues at coordinate 11,338 of DVIO01000114.1, forward strand.
TGCATGAACGGGATTGTCAATGGTGCCGTACACCTCGAAATGTTGTAAAGACTGTGCTTCTAAAAGCATTCCCGTTAATGGTCCAAGTGCATCCCCCGTAGAACGATCTGTTCCAATACATAAAATAATCTTGCTACCATGATGTTTGTTAAGCTGTGCTTGAATATGTTTAGAAAACGTATCAATCGTTTTCGGATGGGCACTTTTCATCCGTAGTGGCAGCTCTTGAGCGTGCTTGTATCTATTTTTATTCATAGCCAGTCCTCCAACAACATATTGATATAGTATCTGGCTTTAATTCATTTTCTATACATTCAAATATGAAAGTGTTGGGGGAGCGTTACATGTGGATAGCAGGCTTTAAATGGATGTTTCTCATTATTGGTACAGCAATTGGGGCAGGATATGCATCTGGGCGAGAAATCTGGCAGTTTTTTGGTTATGAAAGCGAATTGGCATTAATCATATTTATGCTTCTATTTATCGTCTGCTGTAGTGTGTTATTGCATATTAGTTATACATTTCGAACGAGCGATTATGTGCCACTTTTACAAATTATTGTCGGGAAACGTTTATCAGTCGTGTATGATGTCATGATATTTTTATATTTATTCACGATTTCAATCGTCATGATTGCTGGTAGTGGTGTAACTGGACAAGCGTTTCAGCTTTCCTATTGGTGGGGCGTGGCGCTCATTGTGATGCTACTCATCTTAACGTTTATGAGAGGGATCAATGGAGTTGTAGTAATCAATCAGTTCGTTTCGCCATTCCTCATTATCGGTTTATTATATGCACTTGGGCAGTTTATCTTTGATTTTAATGTACCTCTTGTGTCCGATTGGAAAGCTCAGAGTAATTGGTTGGCTGCATTTCCATTTGTAGCATTAAATATCCTACCCCTTATTGCGGTTCTTGGGGCCATTGGGCATAAAGTGAAGTCAAAAGGCGAAATATATGTAGCAAGTATCAGTAGTGGTCTTGTGCTTGGGGTTGTATCATTTATGTATAATTCAAGCCT
>DVIO01000115.1 GCA_018711205.1 Candidatus Avamphibacillus intestinigallinarum
TCCGGTGCATCTGGCGCGTTTTTCATCGATTGATTCACCTGTTGCATCGCTTTATTAATCTCCGAGGAGCCGTTTACGAGTTCGCTAGATGAATTGCTTAGCTCATTGATCCCTTTTGCGTATTCATTTGAGCCGTTATTCAGCTCTTTGGCACCTTTATTCAATTCGGAGACACCACTATTTAAATCACCAACACCATTGTTGATTTTTTTAATCGCGTCAGATAAAGATGAGATATCGCCTTTCATATCATCTAAATCTGGGTCGTCAATCGGCATAGAAGCTGGTGAAGCTGAGATTTTAATAGGATCCATTTCGAATTGATCTACGTCAGCTGAAACGACGAATGTTTCTTTTTTCTCAGGCATGACGGTAAAGGTTAGGACGGTATCTTTACCAGACTTTGCCTTATTCGCATCTGGTGCTTGAATGTTGTCCGCATGTACTGGGTCAAGCGTTACGGAAATTTGCATCATGTAATTTTCGAAAAATACTGGGTCAGCATCATCATTGCCTGATGTTTTGAGCTGGATTTCTAGCTTTCCGTCTTGACCTGCTAATTTGTCTGGATTTACCTTCTTGCCATCTAATGTATAGGTGATGTCGATATTCCAGGGTAGTTCTTTATCCTTTAATTGACCTTGATAGTGAAAGTCTTCATCGCCTTTTTCTGCTTTAACGTTCACCTTGCCATCATCGCTTTGTTTGATATCTGTTAAATTACTTAAGTTGCGTACATTTGTATAGTCCCCGTGATCAGTGATTGTACCGGGCTTTGTATCATGAAATGTATTAACGACATACATGTTCTCTAATGTGCCATTGCCACTTAATTTACCGTAGATGGCTTCGTCTTTTGTTTTATAAGAACCTTTTTGATTCGTATCGCTATCTTTTGCAAGTGTAGAAAGTGGTAGCGTTCCGACAATGACAACCGTTCCGATAAATGCGGCGGCCATTTGTTTGAATTGCATGAATTACTCCTCCTTATCTTTGAAAAAGTTTGGTTTCCAAGTTGTCTTTTCGATAATGCGGTCGAGTACGACAAGCAGTGCTGGTAGTAAGAACAATACAGCAAGGAATGCCAGTAGTGCCCCGCGACCAAGTAAGAGACCGATAGAAGATACAATCGGGTCTGATGAAGTCGCTGATAAAATGAATCCGACACTTGAGAGAATTGATGCAGATACACCAATTGAAAATGTCTTCTCATCAATCGTTTTTACAACAGCTTTCCAAGCACTCATCTCTTTACGGAGTTGCGTATAGTTCTCTGTAAATAAAATCGCATAGTCGACTGTGGCGGCGAGCTGTACCGTACTAATGATTAAATATCCGATATAAACGAGCGGCGTATCAGATAAGTATGGCATCGCCAGGTTAATCCATACAGACGTCTCAATCGTTAATAATAAGATAACCGGGAATGTAATCGACCGGAATGTGACGAGTAGGACAATCGCGATTGAAATGACGGTGAGCGCATTGACGAGCGTATTATCCGCTTCAACAATATCTCTCATATCGTACATCGTCATACTTTCACCGAGTGCATGATAATCCTCACCATAATAATTTTCTGCAATCTGTTTCACTTTTTCAACAAGGGCGAATGCTTCGTCGCCTTCTGTAGCGGTTGTCGTGTTTAGCGTAATTCGACTGTAGTTTTTCGAGAAAAATGATTTGGTTTCTTCTTTATTTAAATATTCGGGTGGAATTGCCGAACCAATTGTACCTACGTAAGAAATACTACTTTTCACTTCATCTAAATCATCTAAATCTTGGACAAGTTCTTCCTCTCTTGCCAAGTCCCCTTTTGGTACAAGAAGTACCATCGGCGTATATTTATCGAACACTTCTTCAATTTTTTGCTCATCTTGCCCTGCGCGTGTATGATCTGGATTGTCTCCTGTACCGTAAAGGAAATTTGTTTTCCCTTGTGCTAAAAAGGCTGGCACGATGACAATCAGTACGATAAGCAGTACGGGAATACGTAATTTCATAATAAATTTCCCGATATTAAACGTACTCGGGATAAATGGACGATGCTGTGTTTTATCAATCCATTTATATAAAAGTAATGTCAGTGCTGGTAGGAAGACCATCACACTAATAAAGCTGAGTAAAATCCCTTTTAATAAATTCAATCCAAGATCTGCCCCGAGGCCGAATTTCATAAACATTAAAGCTGTGAAACCGAAAATTGTCGTCGATGCACTCGCCGCAATCGCAGGGAACGATCGTTTCATCGCGAGCTTCATCGCCTGCTCAGGTGTATCCTCTGTCTTCCGGTAATCGGTGAAACTGTGTAAGAGGAAAATCGCATAGTCAAGCGACACAGCCAGTTGCAGGATTGGCGCAACAGCCCCAGTTACGAAGGAGACTTCACCTAGGAATATATTCGTCCCCATATTAATCAGCACAGATACACCAATTGTCGTTAAGAAGAAAAACGGCTCTAGCCATGATGTCGTTGACAACAGCAAAATGATAATAATCATCGGCACGAGAATAAGAGCTGCATTCATCGTTTCGTCGCCAGTTGATTTCTGGGAATTCGCTGTGTTCAGTGCTTCACCTGACATCGCATTATCAGGCCCAATTAATTTGTATACCGCATCTGTAGCTTCAACCTCTTTGCCGTCTGCCACTTCAAAGGAGAATAAGGCATTACGGTCTTTATAATACGTTTCAACGGTGTCTGAATCTTCCATTTCAACAGGTGTTGTGATATCCATCACATCATCTAGCCACATCACACCTGACACACCATCAATCTTTTCTAATTTTTCTTTATAAGCAAGTGCTTCCTGAATACTTACGTCTTTAATCATGACGCGTGTATTGGCTACATCGTCATCGAATTCTTCTTCCATGACATCCGTCGATTGTATAGAGTCTGCTTCGTCAGATAGGTAATCGACCATATCATAATTGGTCTTCACCCCGAACTGAGCAATCACACTTACAAGCGCGAGTACACTGAAGATGATTACGATGGCCTTTTTATGTTTAATAATAAAATCACTCATCGTCTTACCGATTTCCCCCTTTCTTGTACCGTCCTTATGAATACGATAAGCTTATTATAATCGACACACTGTTGGATTTACAACAGACAGTTTTACAGTTAAAGTAGGTTATACAACAGATTGTAAATATCTGTTGGAAAAACAAACAAGAAAGTGTGACAATTTTATGAATAAGAAATTAGATCGCCGAAAAAAGTATACGAGACAAGTATTAATGGATAGTTTGATTGCATTATTACGAATGAAACCGATTACGACAATTACGGTAAAAGAGATTTGTGAAAAAGCGGATATCAATCGTTCGACGTTCTATGCACATTACAAGGATCAATTTGATTTACTTGAACAAATCGAAGAGGAAATCATTACAGATTTAACGATGTATTTGAATCAATATAACTTTACGGAAGAGGAAGAAGAAGCACTGCAAATGACGGAAAAATTACTGGAGTATGTCATTTCCAAGGGAGAAATGTTCCAGACATTATTGAATGAGAATCTCGATCATTCTTTTGAACGGAGAATTATGGATGTGGCTAGATCATTTATCATTAAAAGCAGTGTCATTGAAAATGAGCTGGATGCAGAAACGACGGAGTATGTGATTACCTATGTTCTGAGTGGGAGTATTTATGTCATTAAACAATGGGTAGCTAATCGTATGGATCAGTCTCCAAGACAAATGGCTGAACTGATTACACGGTTAGGGTTAAAAGATTAAAAAAGGCGTATCAGTTGTTTGAATCACTGATACGCCTTGTCAATATATGACGTGATTAATGATCTAATGAATATTCCTTCGTAAAAGCATCGAGTAACTGACGCACGTCATCAGTTGATGTGGTTTGCATTAGTTGGTTTCTTAATTCGCTCGCTCCTCTAAAGTCACGTACATAGATTTTGAAGAAGCGGAGTAAAGGCTTGAATGGACGGGGTCCGAGTTCTTTTGAATATTTGTCGTGCAAATCGAGCTGTAAACGTAATAAATCAAGATATTCCTCGCTTGTATGGTCTTGCGGTTCTTTTTCAAAAGCAAACGGATTTTTGAAGATACCGCGACCAATCATGACACCGTCTACACCATATTTCTCAACCAACTCAAGCCCTTTCGCGCGGTCAGGGATATCGCCATTAATCGTGAGTAGTGTTTGCGGTGCGATTTCGTCACGAAGTTTTTTAATCTCAGGAATCAGTTCCCAATGTGCATCAACTTTACTCATTTCTTTTTTCGTACGAAGATGAATTGATAAATTGACGATATCTTGCTTGAAAATATGCGTGAGCCAATCACGCCACTCATCGACCCTCGTATAACCAAGTCGGGTTTTCACGCTGACAGGAAGTCCACCAGCTTTAGCCGCTTGAATGATCTCAGCCGCAAGCTCGGGATGATTGATGAGCCCACAGCCTTTACCTTTTTTGGAGACGTTCGGTGCAGGACATCCCATATTAATATCGACGCCACGATAGCCCATCTCTTTCATCCCAATACTCATCTCTTTGAAATGCTCAGGCACATCGCCCCAAATGTGAGCGACCATCGGCTGTTCATCCTCTGTATAATGCAAGCGCCCTCGTAGACTGTGAACACCTTTCGGATGGCAATAGCTATCTGTGTTCGTGAACTCTGTGAAAAACACATCTGGACGCCCCGCCTCGCTAACGACATGGCGAAAGACGACATCTGTCACATCTTCCATCGGTGCTAATATAAAAAATGGTTTCGGCAATTCATGCCAAAAATTATCATGTGTATTCAAAGTACTTTCCCCCTAAATGGAGACATCGGATTCGTTTCGGTTGAACAACTAAAAACTTATGATGCCTATCTATCCTTTACACTTATACCACGATTATAGGCTTTTTTTCAAGTTGTGGGGAGATGGATATATCTTTTCAAATAAAATCAGTTGCTATTGCAAACGAAAGCATTTTAATGGATTCGAATATCGGAGCCTTGTTTAGCTTTGCAAATCGCTATACAGACTGATTTACAATAGAATATCGTTCAATTTACAATTTGAGCATTTGTTTTGGCGGGGTCTATACTACATATAGGTCACCGACGGAGATTTCTTTGGCGTAGACGGGTCTACGCTTTTTTATTGTTGGGGGTTGTCTCATTCTGAATATTTTTAATTTTTGCCATACATAACGAGAGATTCAAATCTTTTGTTCGGTGAACGATGCAACAAGATATCATACATATAGGGGAATTTACTTTGTTGAAAAAGGTATTATGGACTGTGCTTGCTTCAGCTGTCGTCATGGGCATAGCTGCATGTGGCTCTGACGACGCAAGTGATAGTGATTTTATTGGTGACAAGCTTGATTATAAAATTGTCGGGATTGACCCAGGTGCAGGTATTATGGATTTAACGATTAATACTGTACTTCCTGAGTATGGATTAGACGATGATTGGACTGTGGAAACGAGTTCAGGTACGGCGATGGCGGCAGAACTGAAAAAAGCGATTGATAAGAAAGAGCCGATTATCGTAACGGGTTGGATTCCGCATTGGAAATTCTCTAGATACGATTTGAAAATGTTAGATGACCCTAAAGGTGCTTTCAAAGGTGAAGAAGATATTAATACACTTGTACGATTAGGTCTAAAAGATGATCATCCGGGTGCCTATAAGTTCTTCGATCAATTCAAATGGGAGCCAGATGATTTACAAGATGTGATGCTGAAGATTGAAAAAGGGCAAAAGGAACAAGAGGCCGCGAAAGAATGGGTTGAAGATCATAAAGATTTAGTCGACAAGTGGACGAAGGGTGTAAAATCCGGCAAGGGCGAAAAACTCAAAATGACGTACGTCGCTTGGGATGACGTGATTGCAAGTTCAAACGTTGTCAAATACGTCCTTGAACATGAACTAGACTATGAGGTAGAGTTACTTCAAGTTGAGGCAGGTCCAATGTTTGCAGGTGTAGCAGATGGTAGTGCTGACGCAATGGTCGGTGCATGGATGCCAACAACGCATAAGGCATACTATGATAAATATAAAGGGAAATTCGAA
>DVIO01000116.1 GCA_018711205.1 Candidatus Avamphibacillus intestinigallinarum
CCTCGCTCTCACCATTCTGCTAACAATCGTCCCAATTGCGACGCAACTTCAAAAAGAAAGAGCTGTTCTAAACGAACGACTCAATCATATTGAATTGTTACACGATCAATTACAGCAATATATACTGAATCCGCCCACTACCTTACCTAGTGAGGTTTCCATAAACGATGCTCACCTAACTTTTCAAATGGATGATAAACTACTGAAAGGTTGTATTAAATGGGAAAATGCAAAATTGAAACAAGAAAAAGAGTGTCTATATGGCATTATTGAAAAATGAAAAAGGCATTACGATGATATCTTTACTCATAGCCTTTGGATTTCTGATTATCTCACTCCCTCTTTTAGTCCAGACGCTTAAATATATTCAATATGAATCATTAGAAGAAAAATTATCCGTTGAACATTTTTTTATATTTGTCAGAAACGATTTAATTAAATCTAAAGATTATAACGTTAAAGATAACACTTTACATCATACGATTGAATATAAAGCTTATAAATGGGATGAAGCTACATTAGCGCAGAGAAATCATCAAATTGTGAGGCGCTTACGTGGAGGTCATGAAATATATTTAACGGATGTGCAATCATTCGAAGTAAAACGTATTCAACATGGCATTGAGCTAATCGTAACGATGAATGGAGGCGGAGTATATACAAAAAAGATTAGATTTTATGAGACAAAGTGAAGGGTTTATATTTCCTTATGTTTTATTTATCATTTCCATTCTTTTTCTAATCATTACAGGCAGTATAACCAGTTATCAACATGATACATCGATTACAGATAATATGCTCGAACAAGTGAAAATAGAAACCCTCTTTCAAATGTCACATACGGAATTTAAGGATGCTTTACAAGGACATGACACCTTACAAGAAGACGATGTGTTTGATTATGATTATCCATACGGAATGGTCACTATTTCCATTAGAAAAATTCAAGATGATAACGTATATGCCCATTTTCAAATAACGACTTCAAAAGGTGCAGAATACTTATACCAGCATACGCTTTCCAATCATAGGGCATAATATAAATAGGAAAATAAGAATCTTTTTGTATAAACGACTTATGATCATCCTCATATCTCCATGTCTAATTGATAAGTTTCATTTACATTATGAAGCGACTCGTTTATAATATGATTGAGATGCATACGTTAAGGAGGGATTCGCATGGATCGTATGTTCCGTATGTTAGCTTTTTGGACAGGTTTGTTTACTGTAATGTTTTATATAGGTGATATGAATAAAGCTGCCCTTCTATTCTTAGTCCAAACTGCTTTCTTTTTGACAATTGGATACTTAAAATTATCGGAACGCATGTACATGTACTTTTTCGCTGCATATTGTACAATTTTCATGGTCGGATTCACTTGGTATACTGAGTTTATTATGATACCAGGATTTGGTGAATAAAAAGATTGTGAAAACAGCATAAAGAAGCTTATGATTTCACTTGAAACCATAAGCTTCTTTATTTTTATTATCTTACGTAGATAAATGGATTGTTACGTTTTTCTGATCCTATTGTTGTTTTTGGACCATGTCCTGGAAACACAGTAAACGTATCATTCAATGTGTATAATTTTTGTTTAATACTGTTTGTTAATTGCTCGATGTCTCCACCTGGCAAATCTGTTCTACCAATTCCTTGATAAAACAGCACGTCTCCACTCACGACTTTTTCCTCTTCAGGAAATACAAAACTAACACTTCCAGGTGAATGTCCTGGCGTATGATATACGTCAAACGAAAACGGACCAATATGTAAGCTGCCCTCTAGCAAAGTATGTTCCGGTGGGCTAGTCATAATATCTTGACCGGTAAATAATTTGGAACGATTTAATTTTGACTCTTCTAACCAATCTTTTTCCTTTTCATGTAAGTACACATCAATGTTGTAATATTTTCTAATTTCATCAAGTGCTCCAATGTGATCAAAGTGAGCATGTGTTAATAAAATGGCTAATGGTGTGACATCATCTTGTTGAATGGTTTGAATAATTGCTTCTGCATCTCCGCCTGGATCAACAATCAAAACATCTTTTTCTTTTTGAAGAATATAACAGTTTGCACCAAGCGGTCCTAAGGACATTCCTTTAATATGCAACTTCATTACCTCCATTGTTTTCGGATTGCTATTATGTGTTCGATTTATAACTCGACAAATCCTTGGGAATCATTTAAAATGAATAAAGAAATGCTTATTCAATATATGAATGAAACTATTTTTTATGATGTAATTGATTTACTTGTAAAAAGGAGGATATAACATGGTATTAGGAATTATCCTATTATTAGTTGCTCTTTTATGTGTAGTATCTGTTATTCGTCAGCTTAAGTATCGAAATCTTTTCGCACTTCTATTCTCTGCTGTGGCAGCTTTAGGTTTTGGTTTCTTCTCAATCGCTACCATCATATCTGAAATATCAAGCTAACGTTACATAACTACCATGATTAAAATAAGACCCTTTTAAAGGGTTTTATTTTTTTCGTAATTAAGTTCTCTACGAATAATCAATTTGGCTAAATGATAATCCTCTTTTTGAATCATGCTTGAACGCCAGAGCTCATCTAACTCCATTTCTAACAGAACGATATCTCCATATCTCTCCCCTGTATACACATAAATACCATATTTTTTTAATAATTGTTGAATATCATAAATTGTTTGCAAAATGAATCACTCATTTTTCATTAAATTCTTTACACTTATCATATTATGGGACAGCCAATCATACAAGTGAAGCGTATCACCTATCACCTATAAAGGAGTACCTTCATGAAGAAAATAGTGTTTGGCATTAGTCTCATTGTGCTCATCATCAGCCTATGCATCATTAAATACATACACCATCAACCAGCTATTACCTATTTCCCACCTGCAAACCCTGAGGATGCTTCTTTTATTGAAGCAAATACCTCCATGCATGTTCATCAAAATAATTTTATCACACAAAGCACTTCAAAAAGTAATATGCCATTGTTTTTAAGACAGGATGTTTCTTTAACCTTTCGTAACGGTAAACTTATCAGTTTACAACATAAATGGGAAGAACAGGCTAAGGACATTCAACTCAAGTAAGAAATACCTCTAACCAATAATGGCCTTTATGAAGCCGTTACATTTCATTACGGAGAAC
>DVIO01000117.1 GCA_018711205.1 Candidatus Avamphibacillus intestinigallinarum
TAAATAATCAAATTGAGCTATAAGGTAGAAGTTTTTCTATCTTATAGCTTTTTTTTCATGTAAACAAGTCATCTATATAGGCAATCTTGACTAATGTTTGTTCTGTGGTATAATTTTTACAATATTTTATATATTGATTCATTTCTAAATTAAGTGAATTTATGTAGGTCTTATATGTTGTAGAAAGATTAGAGAAAAAGAAGTTTTTAGGGGGAAATTACGTGAAAAACAAGGTGAAGATTTTATTAATTGGTCTGATTAGTATGATTTTTTTAGCGGCTTGTAGTGATTCATCAGATAAAGATGATGAATTTACGATTGGTGCAACACAAATTGTTGAGCACCCTTCTTTAGATTCAGCTTATGAAGGATTCAAAGAAGCGATTGAAGATAAAGGATTAAAGGTTAAGTTCGATTACCAAAATGCACAAAATGATAAAAATAATGTGAGTACGATTTCGAACAACTTTGCTTCTGAGGATGTTGATTTGATTTTTGCGAATTCAACACCTAGTGCAGTAGGGGCTTTGCAAGCGACGAAGGACATTCCGGTTGTCTTTACATCGGTTACAGATGCTGAGGAAGCTGGTCTTGTGAAATCAATGGATAAACCTGATAAAAATGCAACTGGTGTACTAGATCAACACCCAGATGCGATTACAAAAACAGTTGAATTCATTGCTGATAATTTTAAAGATGCGAATATTGGTTTAATTTATAATTCTGGTGAACAAAATTCAGTTGTACAAATTAAACAAGTAGAAAAAGATGCGAAGAAAAATGATTTGAAAACGACAAAACGTACAGTGTCTACATCAGCTGAAGTACAGCAGGCGGCAAATACTTTAGTTGGTAAGGCTGATGTGATTTATATTATTACTGACAATACAGTTGTTTCGGCTTTAGATAGTGTTGTAGATGTCGCTAATAAAAATGAAATCCCACTTATTGTAGGTGAACCAGATTCACTTGAAAAAGGTGGTTTTGCCACATACGGAATTGATTTTAAATCAATTGGATACCGTGCAGGAGAACTTGCTGCGGATATTTTGAAAGAAGGTAAGGAAGTTAAGGATATTCCAGTTGAATATCCGCCTAAGATTAAATTGATGATTAACAAAAAGGCAGCGAAGGCTCAAGGCATAGACTGGAATGATAAATGGGATAAGGATGCAGAAGTGATTAATGACGAAAAATAACTTGAACACGGGAAGCAAACGTTAATTTGGCTTCCCGTATTCAGGATGTATTGATTACATCTAGAATCAAGTCGCGAGAGGAGAAGACTATGTTTATTTCAATATTTAATGCATTAGAATCAGGAGTTATTTACGCCATTATGGCTTTAGGAGTTTATCTATCTTTTCGCGTCTTGGACTTTCCGGATTTAACAGTAGATGGTAGTTTTGTAACAGGTGCAGCGGTTGCTGCAATGTTAATTATAAATGGTTACTCACCTATCACAGCCACGATATTAGCTGCAATTGCGGGCTTTATTGCGGGATGTATTACGGGAATTCTACACACTAAAGGGAAAATCAATCCATTGTTATCAGGTATTTTGATGATGATTGCTTTATATTCTATAAATCTACGTATTATGGGTGGTAAAGCACAGCTTTCTATGTTGAATGAAGATACACTGTTTAATCGACTAGGAATGCTTTGGGATAAAACCGGTATTGATGCATTTTTAAATAATATCGTCTCAAGTATGGGATTGGATCGTACGCCTTATACATGGTCCATATTCATTATGATGTTTATCCTGACGATTGTAATTAAACTGCTCACTGATTACTTCCTTAAAACAGAAGTTGGTTTAGCTTTACGAGCAACAGGTGATAATCAAAAAATGATTCGTAGTTTCTCAGCCAATACTGATTATTTGATTATTATCGGATTAGGGATTTCCAATGGTTTTGTCGCACTTTCTGGTGGTTTAATTGCACAGCATGGGGGCTTTGCAGATGCAGGTATGGGTATTGGAATGATTGTCATTGGGCTTGCTTCCGTTATTATTGGAGAAGCGTTGTTTGGCACAAAAACAATCCCACGAACGACATTAGCGGTTATATTCGGTGCGATTATTTATCGTATCGTCGTTACACTTGCGCTTAAAGCTGACTTTTTAGAAACGGGAGATATGAAGCTGATTACCGCATTACTCGTGATTGTTGCCCTTGTCGTACCAAAAATTGTCCAAACGAGTCGCGAGAAAAAACGACGTCGTAGAAAGCGAGCAATGCTTGAAGAAGTTCAGACAGAGGGGGTACAGTAAATGTTAGATTTAAAAAACATCACGTTAACTTTTAATGAAGGAACCCCAGATGAGAAGCAAGCTTTAAGAAGGACAAATCTTGTATTGGATAAAGGGGATTTTGTGACAATTATCGGAAGTAATGGTGCTGGTAAATCTACATTGATGAATGTTATCTCTGGAAATCTCTCTCCAGATACAGGTGATGTGAACATTAATGATAAACAAGTGGTTCATTTACCAGAATACAAACGGTCACGATTCATTGGTCGTGTATTTCAGGATCCGATGGCGGGTACAGCCCCAACGATGACCATTGAGGAAAATTTGGCAATGGCTTATGCGCGAAATAAACAGCGAACACTTAAGTTAGGGGTAACCAAGAAGCGAAAGGATTTATTCCGTAGTTTCTTAAAAACACTGCATATTGGTTTGGAGGATCGTTTGAATGCGAAGGTCGGCCTGTTATCAGGTGGGGAACGACAAGCACTCTCATTGTTAATGGCAACCTTCACAGAACCAGATATTTTGTTACTAGATGAACATACAGCAGCACTCGATCCATCACGAGCAGAATTGATTACGAATCTGACAAAAGAAGTTGTCGATCAATTTGGATTAACAACTTTAATGGTGACACATAATATGCAGCAAGCTTTAGATTTAGGGAATCGGTTGATTATGATGGATAAAGGTCAAATTATATTTGAAGCAACTGGTGCGGAGAAAAAGAAATTAACCATTCAACATTTAATGGATGAATTTCAACGAATTCGGGGTACACAGTTTGAAAGTGATCGTGCAATTCTTGGTTAGTCTATAAAGGTGAGTCTGAATAGACTGACCTTTTTTAAAACGCTTATAAAGAGGTGTTCACGATGAAGCCTATTCAAACTGGCAAATTACGTAGTGGAGAAGTGTATGAAATCCGTCGTCTGGGTTCACAGGATATTGAGGCGATAAGGGCTGTTCAAGATGCAGCTTTACTGACATTACAAAATCCTCAGGAATTGCAATCGTTAACAGATGCAGAGCTTGAATATAATCTATCAACTGAAGGTTTGGTTATTGGTGTATGTCTCAGCAATCATGAATTGATCGCTTTTAGAACGTTGTTGAAACCTAAAATAACCGAGGATCATATTGGGTATGATCTAGGATTTAAACGTCATCAGTTTCATGAAATAATTTATCAAGAAATCACCATCGTTCATCCGGCTTATCGTGGTAATGGCTTACAACAGATTTTAGGTAAATGTATTATGAAAATGTGGGATGAGATTGGCGATACAACGATTCGCTACGTATGCTCAACGGTTGCGCCAAGTAACATACCGAGCTTAAAAGATAAATTTGCACAACACAAAGAAATACTCGCCTTAAAAGAAAAATATGGTGGAAAGTTGCGGTTTATTTTTTTGAAGGATTTAACAGAACCTTATGAGCCGAATCGGCAATGGTCGATAACTGAAGATGTTTCCTTGACAGATTATCATCGGCAAATCGAGCTACTTGCAAATGGGTATCGAGGTTATGCATTCATGAAAGACACAGATGACTATATAATCCGATATGGATGTTTATGAAAAAAGGATTGAAACATAACTAAAAACAACCCATCATAAAAACGAACAATAGATATAAGAGTATACAATCATTACTCCATATCTTTATTGTTCGTTTTTTAATGCATTTAACTACTTTTATCTCAGCTTCTTTTTTAGAAATCAGTATTCTTTGGGTCATCATTATAAAATCGATTGTAGCGTTGTTTAAATTTACTATAAAGATATTGAATGATGACCTTTAGAATGGCATAGCCTGGGATCCCTAAGATGACACCAACTACACCAAACAAATTACCAGCAACGAGTAATGTCAACATAATGGTTAATGGATGAATCTTCATCGTTTTCCCCATAATGTTCGGTGAGATGAAATGTCCTTCTAAAAATTGCACGGCAATCCAAACAATTGCTAGTTTTAACAACATAAATGGTGAATTGACGATAGCGATGATAATCGCAGGAGAGATTGCCATCGTAGGTCCTAAATAAGGTACCACGCTTAACACAGCCGCAACAATTGCGAGCGTAATGGCATAATCAAGCCCAATAATAGAGTAGCCGATAAATAATAAAATCCCAATACATGTGGCTACGATAATTTGACCTTGAATGTATGAACCTACTTGTAAGTCCATATTTTTTAAAATATGATCCGCATCGTCACGGAATTTTGGTGGCAATAGTTTGATGCAATATTGTTTGAAACGTGCTTGATCTTTTAATAAAAAGAATAAAATAAACGGAAATGTAACAATCGCAATAACAACATGAGAAATCGTACTCGCAACGTTCGCAATACCAGATGCTGCGTCTGTTAAGTAATTACTAAAATGATCCGGTAAATTATTTAAAGCGTGCGTCACCCATTCATAGGCCTCATCATAATAAGGTCCGATAAATGTCCCGTCTACATAATCCTTGAATTTGCTACTCATTTCTTGAATATATTTTGGTAAATTATGTGATAGTTCTTGAATTTGAGTTTGGATATGTGGCGCGGTTAATAGAATAATCCCCGTAATGATTCCAACAATCCCTAATATAAGAATGATAATGCCCCAAATACGTCGTATATGCCATTTTTCAAATAAAGAAACAATCGGATTCAGTAAATAGTATGCAATTAAAGCGAGAATAGCTGGAGGTGCAACGGTTGAAAATATGACAATAAATGGCTTGAATACAAAAGATACTTTATTAAAAATGAATATCGTTATGCCGAGTAACATTAACACAGTCAGTATATAAAGAAGGTTTTTGCCTCCTAAAAATCGAATGAATCGAGAATCTTGTTGTTTATTCATATGTATCACCTTATTTTTAGAAAAATGTTAGAAACTTATTTGAGTTATTCCCTAAATCTTTAAAAATAGACCTTAATCGCGAATAAATTTTGCTATTTTTATACCATCTGTTATACTTAATATAGAACAGACAAACGAGAGGGAGGATTTCTGTGCAGATACTGTTAGATTTTGATTCGGAAATACCAATTTATTTGCAATTAAAACATCAAATTATAGCGGGCATCGCAAAAGGT
>DVIO01000118.1 GCA_018711205.1 Candidatus Avamphibacillus intestinigallinarum
ATTTATGGATCAGCATATTCATGCAAAAGAATTACCAGAAGAAAAAATTTGGCTGTTAACAGAATTGATGAATCAATTAGGTTTGTCGGCGAAAACACAAGAGGAGATTATCGTTCCTTGTGTATTGGTTGAAGTTGCATTAGATGTACATGACACTGTCTCTCTTTATGAAGAGAGCGAAGAACCAAGCTTAACCTCTCAATTATCTGTATTAGCTGGAGATTATTATAGTGGGTTATATTACTCATTACTTTCACAATCAGGCCGAGTGGAATTGATTGATGCTCTGGCAAAAGCGATAAAACAAATTAATGAACTTAAAATGGAATTATATTTAACAGATTACATAACAATTGAAGTATCCTTGGAGCATATAAAACGGATGAACGCAATCATTATTCTGACAGTGTTAGATTATTTACATTTAGATGATTACCGAAATACTCATGAGGAGTCTATGATAAATTGGTTATTTTATCAAAAGATAGAGCGCGATTTATGTAAACAAAATCATGATAAAACAGGTTTGAATTTATATGATAAATGGTTCTGTCACAGGACTGATTTAACAAAAGAGCAATATATACAAAAGATTAGCGAACTCGTTTCAATGTATAAAGCTGAATTTGAAAATGGCAATGATTGGCTTCAAGCTTAAGATAAAATAGTGATGTGACATCTTTACTATATAAAACCAATCATTGTTTGGAAAAGAGGATTTAAATGGAAGGACACTCAAAAGAAGAGCGAGTTCATGATGTGTTTGAAAAGATCTCAGATAATTATGATACGATGAATTCAGTGATTTCCTTCAAACAGCATAAGCGATGGCGAAAAGACGTCATGAACCGAATGCATGTTGAAGAGGGTGTGCGTGTGCTCGATTTGTGCTGTGGCACTGGGGACTGGTCTTTTGCACTTGAAGAAAAAGTTGGCTCAAGTGGAGAAGTAATTGGTCTGGATTTTAGCGCAAACATGTTGAAGGTAGCCAAACAAAGACAAGCGACATTAAAAGATAGCAACATTCAATTTATTCAAGGTAATGCTATGGAGTTACCATTCGAAGATCAATCTTTTGATTATGTAACCATTGGATTTGGACTCAGAAATGTACCAGATTATTTAACAGTTTTACAAGAAATGCAACGTGTGCTTAAACCAGGCGGTAAAGCAGTTTGTTTAGAAACCTCTCAACCTACTTTAATTGGTTACCGACAACTATATTACTTTTACTTTCGCTTTATAATGCCGTTACTTGGTAAACTTTTTGCGAAAAGTTATAAAGAATATGCTTGGCTACATGAATCAGCTCGTGATTTTCCAAATAAAAAAGAGTTGAAAAAGTTGTTTGAACAAGCTGGCTTTCAAAATGTGCAAGTTAAAACATACACTGGTGGTGTTGCGGCCATGCATTTAGGTTTTAAATTGAACGACTCATATCACAATAAAAGGTGACAGGCATGAAATTAGTTAAAACATATGGCTTCTTAAAAAAGGAATTAGATCAAATAGAAGCTACTTTACAAGATTCGATACAAGCAACACATCCGATATTACGAAAAACGTCAACACAATTACTTAAAGCTGGTGGTAAGAGAATCCGCCCTGTATTTGTACTTTTATCAAGTAAGTTGGGCGAAGAGGATATTTCTGAACAGGCCATTCACGTTGCGGTATCGATTGAATTGATACATATGGCTACATTAGTTCATGATGATGTAATAGATCATGCTTTTTTAAGAAGAGGAAAACCGACCATTCGCTCTAAATATGATAATCGTGTGGCGATGTATACTGGCGATTATATTTTAGCATGTGCTTTAGAAAGTATTACTAACATTCAAGATCCTAATTTACATCAATTACTTTCTGATACGATTGTTGAACTCTGTATCGGGGAAGTAGAACAAATTCATCAAAAATATATGCTGGATCAAAATTTACGTGACTACTTACGAAAAATCAAAAGAAAAACGGCTATTTTAATTGCCGCGTGTTGTAAATTAGGTGCCTTACTTGCAGGGAAATCAGCTTACATATCTAAACAAATTTATAAATACGGATATTACGTAGGAATGTCTTATCAAATTATTGATGATATTTTAGACTTTACTGCATCAGAAAAACAATTAGGTAAACCTGTCGGAAATGATTTAATTCAAGGGAATGTGACGTTGCCGATATTAAAGGCAATGCAAAACCAAGAGTTTAAACATTTAATTGAGGATATATTTGCAGATTCCGATGAAATT
Organism: Candidatus Avamphibacillus intestinigallinarum; assembly: GCA_018711205.1. Lineage (GTDB taxonomy): Bacteria > Bacillota > Bacilli > Bacillales > Amphibacillaceae > Avamphibacillus > Avamphibacillus intestinigallinarum. The sequence goes on from DVIO01000118.1 coordinate 2,253, forward strand.
TCTAATGCTCAAATGCAACTCATTCTTGCGGAAATGAAAAAAACAGATGCAATTGAAGCTTCTTATGAATTAAGTAGGCGTTATTTATCAAAAGCATTAAGTACTCTTGAATGTATTCCAGATCATTATATTAAGGATATATTTATCGATATTGCAAAATATATTGGTAATCGAAGAAATTAATGTTTTGTACGTGTTTACATGTACATTTCTAATAATTTGTTAAAGAAAATGAATTTCTTCTATTCAAAGCGACAGTTGCTTGTGATAATATAACAGTATAGCTTTATGCTTCGCCTAAAATAGAAGAAGTAGCTAAACATACATAATACTTAAATGAGGTGTAAAAATGGAAAAGACATTTTTAATGGTTAAACCAGATGGTGTACAACGTAACTTAGTTGGAGATATCGTAAAACGATTCGAACAAAAAGGATTTAAATTAGCAGGTGCTAAATTAATGAAGATTTCAGATGAACTTGCAAAGACACATTATGGTGAACATAAAGAAAGACCTTTCTTTGGTGAGTTAGTAGACTTCATTACTTCTGGACCCGTTTTTGCAATGGTTTGGGAAGGTGAAGGCGTGATTTTAACGGCTCGTGAAATGATGGGTGCTACAAATCCAGCTGAAGCAGCTCCTGGTACAATTCGTGGAGACTTCGGTGTAACTGTTGGTAAGAATATTATCCATGGTTCGGATTCAAGCGACAGTGCCAAAAGAGAAATTGAACTCTTTTTCGATGCAGCTGAGTTAGTCACATACGATAAACAAGATAACGCATGGATTTATTAATGAATTGGCGAACCTCCGTAAATTACGGAGGTTTTTCCAAAATATAGGGAGAGGGGCATAGCTAAGTGAGTGAACAATATACAGAATTTATTGCCCTGATTAAAAAGAAGCTCGGAATTGATTTATCTTTATATAAAGAAGCTCAAATGAAACGTCGTATTATTTCACTTAGAAGTAAAAGAGGCTTTAAAGATTTTAAATCCTACTATCATGCATTAAACAATGATGCAACTTTATTACAGGAATTTACCGATCGTTTAACAATTAATGTTTCTGAATTTTACCGAAATCCACAACGTTGGAATGTCTTACAGAATAAAGTATTACCTATGCTGTTTAAAAATAAACGAAAAATAAATATTTGGAGTGCAGCTTGTTCAACTGGAGAAGAGCCTTATAGTCTGGCGATTATGTTAAAAGAATTCTTTCCGAATAAAGAAGCTTCAATTATTGCAACTGATATCGATGAAAATATATTAAAAAAGGCAAAAGAAGGCGTATATCAAAAACAGGCCTTAAAGGAAATGCCAAAGCCACTCATCGATAAATATTTTAAAAAAGAAAATGAGTTATTTTATGTGGATACCTCGATTAAACATTCTATTACGTTTAAAAAACATAATTTGTTAGCTGATCGCTATTTTAACAATATAGACTTATTAATATGCCGAAATGTATTAATTTATTTCACTGATGAAGCTAAATTCGAAATTTACCGAAATTTCAGTGAATCCTTGGTAGATGATGGTATTTTATTTGTTGGAAGCACAGAGCAAATATTTACACCAGATCAATATCGTTTTTCATTATATGATACATTTTTCTATCAAAAAAGATCTTAATACATCATCAAAACTTCATTAAATATTATAGGGGTGTATACGAATGTTACGTTACTTAACAGCAGGCGAATCTCACGGTAAACAATTAACAACAATCATAGAAGGTATTCCTGCCAGAATGCCATTATTACAAGAAGATATTGATCATTCATTACTACGGAGACAAAAAGGTCATGGACGTGGAAGAAGAATGAAAATTGAAAAGGATCTAGCTGATATAACAAGTGGTGTACGTCATGGTTATACATTAGGTTCTCCAATTTCCTTAGTTATTAAAAATGATGATTTCAAACATTGGACAGATGTTATGGGCGAGGACCCAGTTGAGGATCCTGAGAACATCCGTCGTCAGTTAACGAGACCACGTCCTGGTCATGCAGATTTAAACGGTGCATTAAAATATGGTCATCGTGACATGCGTAATGTACTTGAAAGATCATCAGCTCGAGAAACAGCAGCTCGTGTTGCGGCAGGAGCAGTTGCTAAAACATTATTAAGACATCTTGGTATTGAAGTTGTTGGATATGTGAAAGAAATTGCCGGTATCCAAGCAAAAGAAGTGACAGATCTAACGATTCAACAAAAACAAGATCAAACTGAAGAATCTCCTGTTCGAGTCCTTGATAAGGAAGTTGAACAACAGATGATGGACCGTATTGATGAGGCGAAAAAAGACGGTGATTCAATCGGGGGTATTTGTGAAGTTTATGTAGAAGGAATGCCAGCTGGTGTTGGTTCTTATGTACATTATGACCGTAAATTAGATTCCAAGCTCTCTGGTGCTGTAATGAGTATCAATGCATTTAAAGGTGTTGAAATTGGTATAGGATTTGAAGCAGCTAAACGCAATGGGAGTGAAGTGCATGACGAAATTGCGTGGAGTGAAGAGAGAGGTTATTACCGTAAAACAAACAACTTAGGTGGTTTTGAAGGCGGGATGACTTCGGGAATGCCGCTTGTGATCAAAGGCGTTATGAAACCAATCCCAACACTTTATAAACCACTTAAAAGTGTAGATATCGAAACTAAAGAGGAATTTAATGCTGGAATTGAACGTTCTGATTCATGTGCTGTGCCTGCAGCGTCTGTCGTAATGGAACATGTTGTGGCTTTTGAGCTAGCAAAAGCGATCACAGAACAATTCCCGAGTGATCAATTCCCACAATTGAAGAAAGCCCTTGATGATTATAGAGAAGAAATCAGGTGTTTTTAAATGACAGAAATTAATGTTCAAACGAGTACACATTCTTATACAGTGAAGCTTGGAGAAAAGCTTAGATATGATATTCGTTTTTTACTGCCTAAAAACTATCATTCTATTATGATTGTTACAGATTCTGTCGTTGCAAAGCATTATCTTGAAGATGTGAAGAAAAGTTTTAAAGCTAATGAAGTACATACTGCGATTATTCCAGCAGGTGAACAATCTAAAAGTATACAACAGTTTTACGAATTGCAAACGAAGGCGATTCAGTTCGGTTTAAATCGCCATTCATTGATTATTGCTTTAGGTGGAGGGGTTGTCGGAGACTTAGCTGGCTTTGTAGCAGCTACGTTTATGAGGGGCATTGACTATATTCAAGTCCCAACAACCATCCTTGCCCATGATTCAAGTGTTGGTGGTAAAGTAGCGATTAATCATGAATTAGGTAAAAATTTAATTGGGAACTTTTATCCACCACGAGCTGTCATTTATGACATCGAAACACTTGAAACCTTACCAGCTCATGAAGTACGTTCTGGGTATGCTGAATTAGTAAAAGAAGCGTTTATTTCTGATAAAGATTTTCTCGGCGAGCTCCTTCAGACTGATATTCAACATGTTTCAAATGAAACGCTTATCAATCATTTACAAAAAGGCATACAAGTGAAAACTGATATTGTTGAAGCTGATGAACGTGAAGCAGGGATGAGAAAGTATTTGAATTTTGGTCATACGTTAGCCCATGCATTAGAAGCAGAGCTCGGATACGGTGTTATGACACATGGTGAAGCTGTGGCAGTTGGTATGTTATTTGCATTGCAATTGAGTGAAAAAAAATATAATCAAACATTGTGTAAAGATAAATTAATCCAATGGATGAAAAACAATCATTATCCAACTACATTGCCGAAGCTTTCGAGCGATCGACTCTTGAATAAAATGAAGTCAGATAAGAAAGTGATACATGATAACATTCCTATGATATTACTTTCAGAAATTGGTCAGGCTGTTACAATTGAGTTTTCATACGAAGAGTTATCAAAAGAGTTAGAATACTTTTTAGGGGAGGTATGTCAAACATGATAAGAGGCGTTAGGGGTGCGACAACAGTTAAGGAGAATAAGGATATACACATTCTTAATGAAACAGAAACACTGGTCCAAGAAATGATTAAACAAAATAAACTTAAACCTGAAAACGTATCTCATGCGATTATAACGACGACGCCAGATTTAACAGCGACATTCCCTGCAAAAGTCATTCGTAGTGTAGATGGATGGAAGCATGTTCCGGTGATGTGCATGTCTGAAATTGATGTACCCAATGCGCTTGAGCAATGTATACGTATTATGATGGTAGTCAACACGGATCAAGATCAACAGGAAGTTCAGCATATCTTTTTAAATGAAGCTGTAAAATTACGACCAGATTTAGTAAAAGGTGAGTGAAATTGTGAGAACGAAGGACGCATTAGAACATTTAACCCCTTATCAACAAGGGATGCAAATTGAAGAAGTCAAAAAACAATTCAATTTAAATAAAATTGTTAAGCTAGCTTCTAACGAAAATCCATTTGGTTATTCACCTAAGGTTAAGCAGTATTTAAAGACTAAAGATTTTAATTTAGACATTTACCCAGATGGCCATGCTAGTGTCATTAGAGAAGTATTAGCGAACCGTCTGCATGTCTCGCAAGATCAACTTGTCTTCGGCAGTGGATCAGATGAACTTATTGCTATAATTGCACGTACGTATTTGACACCTCAATCAAATACAATCATGGCAACGCCAACATTTCCGCAATATAAACATCACGCCATAATCGAGGGTGCCCAAGTCATTGAAGTACCCGTAACCGAAACAGGTGCGCATGATTTAGAAGGAATGCTGGATGCTGTCACTGCAGAAACAAGAGTTATTTGGCTATGTACGCCAAATAATCCTACAGGAAATGCGTTAGAATATAATCAATTTATTGATTTTATGAATCGTTGTCCAAAAGACGTCTTAGTTGTTTTAGACGAGGCATATTATGAATTTTTATCTAAAGACAAAGATTTGCAAGCTATTGAATTACTAGATACATACAAAAATTTATTAATCTTAAGAACCTTCTCTAAAGCTTATGGGCTAGCAGGTATCCGAATTGGTTATGGTATTGGGCATGAAGTGATTGTCAATGCATTAAATGTCATAAGAGGACCATTTAATACATCAAGTATAGCTCAAGAATTAGCAGTCATCGCGCTTGAAGATGAGACATTTTTACAAGAGGTAGTTCATAAGAATAGACAAATTCGAACAGAATTTGAGCAGTTTCTAGATCAATTAGGATGGACGTATTATCCTTCAGAAACGAATTTTCTCTTTGTAAAAACGCCTGTTTCAGATGATGTCGTATTTAATCATTTACTACAAAAAGGTTTCATTGTAAGACCAGGAAGTAAATTAGGTATGCCGAATACGATTCGTATTACGATTGGCCAGGCAGATGATATGAAGGCTTTACAAGATATTTTAAAAACAGTCGAATAAAATATAAAACTAGGTGACAATATGAAGAAACAAACAGTGTTAGTGGCTGGTCTAGGCTTGATTGGTGGGTCAATAGCTAAAGCCATATCAAAGGAAGATCATGTCATAGGTTATGATATTGACTCGGCAACGTTAGAGTACGCTTTAGAAAAGCAAATTATTGATGAAATAGCTGAAAGTTTTGAGGATGCTGCACTAAAGTCAGACTTTATCTTCTTAGCATCTCCAATTTCAAGTACAATTGATTTATTAAAACGACTTGATACGTTACCTTTTAGTCAAAATGTGATTATCTCGGATGCATGCTCTGTAAAAGGATCTATTCTAGAAGTTGCCAATCAGCTTGAAAATCCTAAGATTACGTTTATTGGTGGGCATCCTATGGCGGGTTCCCATAAAAAAGGCATTTGGGCAGCTAAGTCCCATTTATTTGAAAATGCCATATATGTGTTAAGTCCAACGATAAATGCAACCAATGAGCATGTCATAAAAACAAAAGAATTGTTAAAGCATACTCTAAGTAGATTTGTGATTTTAACACCAGAAGAACATGACGAAATGACTGGTGTTATTTCTCATTTCCCCCATTTAGTTGCTTCATCATTAGTTCATCAAGCTAAGAAATGGCAAAATAAACATCAATATTTACCAGAATTAGCAGCCGGTGGTTTTAGAGATATTACCAGAATTGCATCAAGTAATCCAACATTGTGGCAAGATATTTTTGCGCATAATCAAGGGAAAATGTCTGTCTTATTAAACGATTGGATTGAAGAGATGACGACGCTAAAGAACATGATAGAACGAAATGAAAAAGAGCAATTAACAACTTATTTAACAGAAGCAAAAACATATCGAGATGGTTTAGGAGAAAGACAAAAGGGCGCTTTAACACCATTTTATGATATATATGTGGATATAAAAGACCGAGCAGGAGCCATTGCCAATGTTGTGCAATTATTGGCGGATCATGCAGTTAGTATTCAAAACATTAGAATTTTAGAAATTAGAGAAGGTATTACAGGTGCACTACGCATTAGTTTACCGACAAAAGATATGCAAGATAAAAGTTTAAAGGTATTAAATCAAGAGGGATATGAGGTATCAATAGGATCCTAGAAGGAGTTGTTTAGATGCTTAGTCCAACAAAAGAACCTTTGAAAGGGTCGATTAAAATCCCTGGGGATAAGTCTATATCACATCGTTCCATTATTTTAGCCTCTTTAGCAAAGGGAACCACAAAGATCTCTAATTTTTTAAACGGAGAGGATTGCTTAAGAACGATCGAGGCTTTTCGTGAAATGGGTGTAACCATTGACATTGATCAACAGGAAGTCGAAGTTCAAAGCCTAGGGGTCAATGAATTAAAAGAGCCGCTTGTTCCATTGAACTTTGGGAACTCTGGAACGACAGCTCGACTCATGCTAGGGTTACTTGCGGGATTACCTTTTTTTACAACTGTGTATGGGGATCAATATTTATCGAAACGCCCGATGAGTAGAGTGGTTGATCCTGTTCAACAAATGAATGGTCAATTTTACGGTCGTCAACAAAATAACTTATTTCCAATGGGAATTGTAGGCTCCAAATTAACAGGTATACATTATGAATTGCCGGTGAAAAGTGCTCAAGTAAAATCTGCTATATTATTAGCTGGTCTACTTGCGGAGGGTAAAACAACAGTTGTAGAATCTACACAAACGAGAAACCATACGGAGAATATGTTACGAGCTTTTGGTGCAGATATTCAAATACATCAAAATGAAATTACCATTACAAATCGTAAGCCATTAACAGCACAACAGATCATAGTTCCTGGTGATATATCTTCAGCAGCCTTTTTCATTGTAGCTGGACTGATTGTGCCTGGAAGTTCGATTACGTTAGAAAAAGTAGGGTTAAATGAAACAAGAACGGGGTTACTAGATGTAATAGACCAAATGGGCGCTACATATTCAATCAATCACATCCATACAGTTGCTGGTGAGAAGTACGGAGATATCACCGTTGAATATAGTCAATTACATGGAATCGAAATTAAAGGAGATATGATTCCTCGATTAATTGATGAAATACCGATTATTGCACTGCTCGCAACACAGGCAAAAGGAGAAACGGTTATATCTGATGCCGGTGAATTAAGGGTGAAAGAAACAGACCGAATTGCAGCAGTAGAAGATGTTCTTACATCATTAGGTGCAACGCTACAAACATTTGATGATGGTATGGTGATTAAAGGGGAGCAAGATTTAGTAGGTGGGTCTATTAAATCTTATCATGACCACCGAATTGCTATGATGGGTTCTATTGCTTCACTCATTACTAAAAACGGTGTCGAAATAGACTCGACAGACTCCATTCAAATATCGTATCCAAATTTCTTTGAACATTTAAATCAAGTAAAGGGAGAAGAATCTACTGAAAGTTAGTAGATTCTTTTGCTATTTACAATGCTGACATGCAAATTTCTTTACAAGTATTCGATTATCATTTAAGATTATTTGCTATGTATTGAAAAGGGAAGGATGTTTTCCGTGGAAATCATACAAGAAGCAGACGCTCATATGTTAAATAATGAGGTTGAACGGGCTTTGGAAGTAATCGAGAAGGCCTTTTTAAAAGCGAACACTGAAGAACAAGTCATGATTGGCCAATGGTATAAAGAATGGGGATTTTTAGAAGAATCGAATGAAATATTTGAGCAACTCATCGAGCAATTCCCTGATGAGATTGAATTACAATCATTATTAGTAGACAACTATATCGAACTTGGTAAAGATGATTCAGCATTAAATATTTTAGATGAACATACAAATATAGCACCAACAGATCCGAATTATTTAGAAGTTGTTTTACAACAAGCTGATTTATATCAAGCACAGGGTTTGTTTGAAGTTTCAGAGCAAAAGCTTTTAGAAGCTAAAACACATTTCCCTAATGAAGAGGTGCTCGATTTCGCTTTAGGAGAGCTGTTGTTTTCCATTGGGAAGTATCAAGGGGCAATTGGGTATTACGAAAAGCTCCATGAACAATACAATGAATTTGCGAATGTATCCTTAGTGAGTCGTTTAGCTGAATCCTATGCAGCGCTCGGTGAATATGAACAATCATTGGAATTTTATCAAAATGAGGAATATGATAATGAAGATGATTTGTTTAAATACGGCTTTACGGCATTTCAATCAGGACATAATGAGAAGGCTATCCAGGCTTGGAAAAAACTTATCGAAATCGCACCAGATTATCACACTGTATACACGCTTTTAGCAGAGGCATATGAACAGGAAAAATTACTAGCTGAAGCATATGATATCGCTATTAAAGGATTGAAATTAGATGAATTTAATAAAGAGCTTTATTTGCAAAGTGCACATCTTGCACAAAAATTAAATCATTCTAAAGAGGCTGAGGAATATGTAAGGGAAGCCATTGTGTTAGATCCAGATTATCAAGAAGCTGTTTTGTTTTTAGTATCCTTATTAAAAGATCAAGAACGACCTGAAGATATTGTAGATGTATTAGAATCTATTCAAGAAGCAGGGGCTGCAGACGCTTTATATGATTGGGAACTTGCTCGAGCTTATGAACAAATAGAATCTTTTAAAGATGCATTAAAACATTATAATCAGGCATACAATTCATTAAAAGAAGATAGTGAATTCCTAAAGGAATATGGCTTTTATTTAGTTGAAGAAGGTCATATCAAAAATGCGATTCAAATTCTTAAAAGATACTTAGTACTTGAACCTTCGGATGATGAAACAGAAGCGTATGTAAGTAGATTGTCAGCTGATTCATATTAAAATCAGAAGATGAGGAGGTTATTTAAATGGAAAGCCCTGTATCAACACATGACAAAAAAAGTTTTATTTATTGGTTTTTAACAAACTACCATTTAAAGAGACGCGAAAGTACTTGGATTTTAAAGTACTTAATTCATCATCAGGAATTACTTAAAAATGTCCATTTTGTTGAATATGCGAAATATTGTCCAAGAGGTATTATGATCTCTACGCATTGTGCAGAAGAAGCGGCTTTTTGTTTTTATAAAAATCATCTTGTTACAACAGATGCTGATAAGACCTTTCATGATATACGTTTAAATAAAGAAGATCCAATTTATATCCAATTAAATTTTAAAAATGCTTATCAAAATGCTTTTTATGCGGCAGTTTTAGAGAAAAATCCTTACGAACCCGTACAAGATTATGGTGAATACGCTGCTGAAACGGAAGCGTTATTGAACAAAATGAAAATAGATGCTTGTTATAAACACATTGATATGGCCCTGAAAAATAATGAGCGTGAGATGTTTTATTATTGGAGTCATGAATTGAATCAATTACTAAAAGAATCTTAACATCAACCTATCAGGA
>DVIO01000012.1 GCA_018711205.1 Candidatus Avamphibacillus intestinigallinarum
TAAATCAATAGAGGCCGTATAGACAAATGTCTATGCGGTTTTTAATGTCTGTATGGAGTGTGTCCTATTCTTGATATCCGTACGTACTATCGATATGATGAATACTACGCTCATTTAGCGAGAGACATCTAGCTGACTAATCGCTTCTTTCGTTTAGCTATATTTTGCACAGTAGCATATATCAGCAGCGTGAGTATTGAATATTTTTTATAGAAAGGAAGATACTATGAAAATATTAGTTGTCGGTGCGAATGGTCAAATTGGCAAGCATCTTGTACAAATGATTCAACATGATGGAGCACATCAAGCACGGGCCATGATTAGAAAAGAAGCACAAGCGCCATTCTTTAAGGAACTAGGTGCTGAAACGGTGATAGTTGACCTTGAAGATGAGATAGAGAATATTAGAAAAGCGGCTGAAGGCGTAGATGTTGTCGTATTTACAGCTGGTTCAGGTCCTAAAACGGGTAAGGACAAAACGATTATGGTTGATTTAGATGGGGCAATTAAAACGATTAAAGCAACCGAACAAGCTGGGGTGAAACGTTTTATCATGATCAGTTCGTTTGATACGACACGTCAAGCGATTCAAGACGCATCTGAATCTTTTGCGCCTTATGTAGTGGCGAAACATTATGCAGATGAATGGTTAAAGGCATCAACTCTAGACTATACGATTATTCATCCAGGTCAACTTACGAATGAAAAAGGTACTGGAAAAGTGACGTTAGCTGAAACAGTCCAGCGTGATACTGTTTCACGTGAGGATATTGCTCAAGTTATTTTTGAAACGCTAAAAGTAGAGGGATTAACTGGTCGGACGTTCCAAGTCGTGAATGGCGATACTTCCATTCAATCAGCATTGCAGCAGGTATAAAACGTTAACAAGTTGAACGACTTATAAAAATATAAGTTCATATCACGGATTTTGGTCACATAAGCTGTATCTAGTTACTAGATATAGCTTTTTTGTGTTTAGCGGTTGCGGGAAAAAGGGCAGAAGGTAAGACGATTTTTAATTCAATCAGATGTTTAATAGATGCGGTGAAGCGGGAACAGATAAAGACGAGTTAAAAAGGAGGGTCAGCTTGTTATGGTAAGGCAATCTATCTAACAGGATATGATCCAATCATGGCTAATTGTTCATTGAAGAAAAACTTTTTATATAAAAATGATAATCGTTTGTAAGATAAGTAGAAAGGAGATATGAATTCATGGAACATAATGAGAAAAAACGTATGACGACGGCATCTGGTGCTCCGGTAGGTGATAATCAACATTCGATTACTGCTGGTCAAAGAGGACCGACGCTTATTCAAGATGTTCATTTTCTAGAAAAGATTGCGCATTTTGATAGAGAGCGCATACCAGAACGTGTCGTTCACGCAAAAGGTGCTGGGGCATTTGGTTACTTTGAAGTGACGAATGATGAGATTTCTAAATATACGAAAGCAGATTTTCTCAGTGAAAAAGGTAAACGGACGGAAATGTTTGCCCGTTTCTCAACAGTAGCTGGTGAGCAAGGATCAGCTGACACCGTGAGAGACCCACGTGGATTTGCGTTGAAGTTTTACACAGATGAAGGGAATTATGACTTAGTTGGTAATAATACACCCATCTTCTTCGTACGTGATGCGATTAAATTCCCTGACTTTATTCACACACAAAAACGTCACCCGCAAACTGGGCTGAAAGACGTTAATATGGTGTGGGATTTCTGGTCACTATCACCAGAGTCACTACATCAAATTACGTATCTGCATGGTGACCGCGGGATTCCAGCAACGTATCGCCATATGAATGGCTATGGTAGTCACACGTACAAATGGGTGAACAAAGATGGCGAAGCGTTTTGGGTTAAATATCACTTTATTAGTGATCAAGGTGTGAAAGGACTTGACGTTGATGTAGCGGATGACTTAGCAGGTGAAAATCCTGATTATCACCGTGAAGATTTATTTAACGCGATTGATAAAGGTGACTATCCATCTTGGACACTATATGTACAAATCATCCCGTACGAAGATTATAAGGATTACCGATTCGATATGTTTGATGTGACGAAAACAGTCTCTAAAAAAGACTATCCACGTATTGAAGTAGGTAAGATGGTGCTTAACAAGAATCCGAAAAACTTCTTTGCGGACGTAGAACAAGCGGCATTATCGCCTGCAAACTTCGTACCGGGTATTGAAGCGTCACCGGATAAAATGTTGCAAGGACGCTTATTCAGTTATTCAGATACACAGCGTCATCGTTTAGGTCCGAACCATCAACAGCTTGAGGTGAACCGTCCTAAAGTCGAAGTAAATCATTATCAACGTGATGGCTTCATGGCGATGAATGGAAATGGCGGTAGTATGCCAAACTATGAACCAAATAGTTTTGGTGGCCCGGTTGCTGATCCAGAAACGAAAATCAATCCATTTGAAGTAGAAGGTATGGCTGACAGTGTCATGCATGATAATGAGGATTATTACACCCAACCTGGTGATTTATATCGCCTAATGAGTGAAGATGAAAGAACCCGTCTCATTCAAAACTTCGCTGACCATATGAGACCTGTGACACGTGATGATATTAAATTACGTCAAATTGAACATTTCTATCGCGCAGACCCTGATTGGGGCGAACGCATTGCAAAAGATTTAGGTCTATATGTACCAGATAGTGCGAAGAAATAAGGATAGAGACGAGTCTGATAGAAATGCAAAAGCTTGGGATATCTAAATATGATATTCCAAGCTTTTTTAATGAATTTAAGCTACATTCATTTAATTCGTACAGGGTCTAGGTCAATATGTAGGATACAATAATATGATTAATCTATATTGGTTACCTTTTTATAAACGGTTCCGTCTGTATCGGTGATTATCATTTCATCCTGTATCCGATTAAGTGCGATTCCAATCCATGGATTTTTTTCAGTCGATTGATCATAATAACTTTTCACTTCAATTTCAGTTCTTCTCCTTTTCGTAACGATAAGGCATTTAATGTAGGTAGAGTTAAGATATATTTTATTTTAAAATGAGTGTATATCATTAAACTTAAGAGCACCTAAGAAGCGATATGAGCATTAATACGTATCTGTAAATATATATAACAATAATTTTATCGTGCTAAGGAGAGGATGTTTTCATGGAATTTGTCTATATAGCCGGTGGTTGTTTATGGGGAGTGGAGGCTTTCGTCAAAACGCTTCCAGGCGTCCAGTTCACAGAAGCAGGGAGAGCCAATGGGGCGAGTATGACACTTGAAGGGACGTATGATGGATACGCTGAGTGTGTGAAAACAGGCTTTGATCCAGCGATCGTTTCCGTGACCGATTTAATGGGATATTTATTTGAAATCATTGACCCGTATAGTGTGAATCAACAAGGTGAGGATATTGGTGAGAAATATCGCACCGGGCTGTATAGTGAAGTGCCTGCCCATCTCCAAGAAGCAAAAGCCTTTCTTACTGAAAGAGAGGATTATGACCGAATTGCGGTTGAAGTATTGCCACTGACGAATTACATAAGAAGTGCAGAAGAGCATCAAGATAGATTAACAAGATATCCTAATGATTATTGTCATATCCCTAAACCATTACTCCATAAATATACAAAGTGAGCTGATTGAATAGACGTCTCGTTATCGTTACAGTGTTTTTTTGAGATGCTTTAAAAGGCTTGCCATCATTCAATGAAAAATGGACATCAAATAAAAAGAAGAATGCGTATGTAGCATATGAAAATTTACGAACACGGGATTTAAAGGCTACAGCATGGTGATAACGCTCTTTATACAACAATATTATAAAGATGAAGATATTACATCGGTTAAAGGCATAGATATATGGTTAAAGAGCACGATTCGACATAAGTAGAAATCCGATTTTGCACGAGCTGGATTACATAATACGGTAAGCGCTATGTCTTATGATGAAATAGCACAATCAGATAATGTACTTCATAAAATAACGAGTTGGAAAGTAACTCTATACGAAAAATCCTAATAATCTGCTCTATATCACCAATAGCGTGCCTGAAATGAGGCTTAAGCTGTAAAGCTCGGTTGACTAATATCTAATCATGACGTAACATCGTCAGTATATACAAATACAACCTTCGTTAGGTAAGGCTCCTGTGTGGAGATACGCTACTGCCCAAAAACGTCCAAAGACGCCAATGGGTCAACAGGAATCATCGACATAAGGTGATTTTTAATGTAGCTGGTGTTATACCTATGCCGCACAGTGCTAAAGCTCTACGATTGGAGGAATTTAATAAGCTTTATCAAAGATTGTGTTCACATAATGTGGATGCTTATTCATGATGCTGTTTTAAATACACCTTCTATCTGTAGGGGGTGTATTTTTATTTTGCCCAAAAGAAAGGATGTGAGATAGATATGAAAAATACCACAGAACGTGATTCGGATTCGTATTGTTGTAGGTTAACAGAAGAGGGAAGTTGGATTAGGAGTCTATTCTCACAGATGTATGTCGTTACGTGATTGACTCCTGTTAAAGGAGGAAGAAGAATGGTGAAATTAAATAAAAAAAGACGTGAACAATATACAAAGTTCATCTTAGAAGCTTTACAAGCAAGTGAGAAGGAAGCATTTCGTGAGGCGTTTTTGGAATTACATCCATCCGATCAATCAGATGTCTTTATGATTTTGGATCAAGAAGCTAGAAGCCAATGTTATACCTACCTTACGCCAAAGGAATTTGCGACGATTTTCGGTGGACTTGATGTTAGTCATCAAAAACTGTATTTTTTAGAAATGGAAGAAACATATGCGATTGAAATATTTAATAATATGTTTACAGACGACATTGCAAACTTTTTAACAGAGATCAACAGTGATCGTGCAGCCGAAATCTTATTGAAGATGGATAAGGAAAAGGCTAGGAAAGTGAGAGGGATTCTATCTCATGAGCATGAAACAGCTGGTTCCATCATGACGAAAGAGTTAATTAGTATTTCGTCGACTGAAACTGTTGGTACAGTGCTTGAAGAACTTAGAGAAGAAGCCCCGGATGCTGAAATTATTTATTATTTATATGTTGTTGATGTAGATAATGTCCTTGTTGGGGTGGTCTCGTTACGTGATTTAATCATTTCAGACCCTAGTACGATCATTGAGGATATTATGAGTACCAATCCTGTATCCGTTGCTGTAGATATGGACCAGGAAGATGTCGGGAACTTGATTAAGAAATATGACTTTCTAGCAGCGCCTGTCGTGTCAAAAGAGAATCATTTGCTCGGGATTGTAACGGTAGATGACGTGATGGATATTCTTGAAGATGAGGCAACTGAAGACTTCGGCGAAATCTCAGCAGCTAAAGGTGCCACAGATGTGAATATTAGTGCTTTTACTGCTGCGAAAAAGCGGGCTCCGTGGATCATCGCATTGATGTTTTTAGGATTGATTACAGGGGGTGTGATCGGTCAGTTTGAAGATACCCTTGAAGCGGTTGTATTACTTGCTGCCTTTATTCCGATGATTATGGACTCAGGTGGTAACGTTGGAACCCAATCTCTAGCTGTTTCTGTACGTGGCCTTGCACTAGGCAATATTGAAAAGAATAGCATTTGGCGTATGGTTCGGCGTGAACTAAGTACCGGAGCAATGATTGGTTTCATTTGTATGATCATTATAGCTAGCATCGTAACTATTTTTTATGGGAATTGGATGCTAGGACTAATCGTTGGCGTGTCGATTCTTTGTACGCTAAGCATTTCAGCAGTAGTTGGGGCAGTCTTTCCACTACTCATTAATAAATTGAACTTTGATCCAGCGATTGCGTCAGGTCCATTTATTACGACGATTAATGATGTTGTCGGTTTACTGATTTACTTTACGATTGCGACTTCATTAATGTCTTATTTATAAAAAACAAAGGGCTAAATCTAATGTAGAGACTCTTTTCTAAGTATGGAAAAGAGTCTCTTTTCGTGCGCTTTTAAGTAGATGATTTTATATTTATACGATACCGTGATAGAGTATTTATATAGAGGCTAAAGGTATTCAACCATCTGTTTTGGGACAGAATACGTTTAGTCAAAGAATGGATGTATATGTGAAAGGGGGTGCAATGCATGAAAGAGATAACGTTAAACGTAAAAGGCATGTCTTGTGGTCATTGCAAAGCATCTGTTGAGGATAGTCTGAACGCTTTAGACGGTGTCAGCAATGTTAAAGTTGACTTAGATAGCGGAAAAGTCAACGTGACCTATGACGAAGCGAAAGTGAAACAAGTAAAATTGCAAGAAGCGATAGAAGACCAAGGTTATGACGTTGTGGCATAACCTATGTATAAGGCTGATTCCTTTATAGGAATTGGCTTTTGTTTATTTGGTGAGTAGGCTATTCGTTATCGGAAGGGTTTGTGTATGATTATAAAAAGAGGAAAAGGTTTTGATTTTAGTTAAAGTTATCTAAATATTAAAATTCATTTGACAAATTTGCTTGATAATAAGATGATTGAAAACATGTAAAGACTGGAGGGAGAAACGTGAAACAAAAAATAATACTGTTTTTATTTGTTTTATTAATGGCATTCGTTGTTGCAGGATGTGGTAAAGATGATCCTGACACAAATGCAGATGCAAATAATAACGAAAAAGAAAGTGAAACTGTCGATAAGCCAAATGATGTTCCTGATGAAGTGGATGACGAAGCAGCAGAAGAGTCAAACGAAGAAGACGAAGAGCCAGAGGAATTGACAGGAATTGAAACAGATAATGATCATTCACAAGATAAAGAAAAAACCGCGGATGAAGATTTAAAACTTGGTGAAATCCATGGAACAGCCTACAGTTCTGAAGATATCGAGTATGATGATGACAAAGGATATTATGTTTTAAATCTTTTAGTCGGTTTGTTAAATTATGAGAGCAGTCAGGATTTAGATGAAAAGTGGGTTGCTTTTGCACTTCCAGATGGTGTTACAGTTCCAGATGTAGAAGATGTTCCGAGTGGAATGGTGGTCGTTACCTTGCCAGATGATCATACGGGCGTTGCCCTTAAAATACCAAACGTAAAAGGTATTGGTGGAGAATCCTATAAGTTAGAATTGCCACTACAAGGTGAACCAGATGATAATGATCCGAATGAAAATCTCTATTTATATAATGTAGACGGTAACAAAGGGCATGCTGAATTAATAGGCGAAATTAAATCAAATCGAGAAATAGATTTCTCTAAAATGAAGGAGAAGTAATCTATAGAAATATTACATATAAAACGTTCATCTTTAATAATGAATGGATTGATATATACAGAACCTTTTCTCATGCTATGAGAGGAGGTTTTTGTGTACTACAAAACGTCTAATTATGTAGGAGAAGAAGGCTTCATAAGACTTGATAAAAAATGTTACATGAAATGGGGGATGAGAGGTGCCGATCATCATAAGAGCTTTCCGGGAAGCGGATGTCCCTGAGATGTTAGAAATTTGGAATGACATTGTAGAAGAAGGTGTTGCGTTTCCGCAAGAGGAGTTACTGACTTTGGAGGAAGCCAAAGCGTTTTTTGAAGAACAGTCTTATACAGGTGTAGCAGTTGAAAACGGTGAAATACTTGGTTTATATATAGTACATCCAAATAACATAGGACGCTGTGGTCATATCGCCAATGCGTCTTACGGTGTCAAATCAGGTCAAAGAGGAAGGCGTATTGGTGAGCGTTTAGTAGTCGATTCACTAGAAGTAGCGGGGAATTTAGGATTTCGGATTATGCAATTTAATGTCGTTGCGGTCACGAATAAAGGCGCGATTCATTTGTATAAAAAGTTAGGATTCACGCCATTAGGAATTATTCCGAATGGCTTTAGACAAAAAAGCGGCGATTATGTTGATATCATGCCGTTTTATATCGAAATAACAGATAAGTAGCCTAGGTTTATCAATGATCTAGGCTACCCTTATGTTTTGCTTTTTTAGCGATGAAACGAAGACGCCAATAGTCTAGTGTCCACGTCCCTTTTTTATAAAGCTTCGGGCGTAATATTTCCTCGCATTTGGTATACATAGCTTCTTTTTCTTTAGTTGTTAAATGTTTAAACATATTATTTCCAAACATCTCTAACCACTGACGCAGACGATCTTCTCCGATTAATGGTGTTGGTCGTTCGTAATGCTGCATCATAACGATGTCAAAACCAGCATTCGCTAAATATCGTTTCATCGTCTCCTCCGTTGGAAACACCCATGGGAATAACTCAGCTTTATAAGGAATATTAAGTTGATTTGATGCTTCTTGAATCGCGTCAACAATCGATTGCACATTATAGGCGCCTCCTAATTCAGCGACGAAACGACCACCGGGACGTAACACATTATAACAATGTTGCACGACTTGAGCTTGGTTCTGCATCCAGTGCATGGCGGCATTAGAAAATACCGCATGAAACGACTTATCAAAAGCAAGGTGCTCAGCGTCCATGAGCTGAAAGTCAATATGAGGATACTTCTCCTTTGCAACTTCAATCATCGACTGAGACATATCTATTCCTGTTACGGTTGCTCCGGATTTTGAAATGGCATTTGCCAAATCTCCAGTGCCACAACCTATATCCAAAATATGCTCATCTCGCTGTGGATTTAGTGAAGACACGAGATCTCAGCAAAATCTGAGACGAATTTGTGATGTTGATCATAAAGTGTAGGATTCCATTCTGTCATGTACACATCTCCTAATAGTTGTCTTCATAGAGTATCACGTCAGAAATAGATGAATCAATGAATCGATATATATATATCATTTGTTAATGATAAAACAAAGACGGGTATGCATTAAATAGAGGTCGTTATGAAGAATATCGTACTCTCTCTTTTTTATCGTTTGATGACAAAAGTAAGGAGTGTTTTGGAAAATGGCAACATTTGAAACGACATTACTGAAAAAAGAACCAATTGCTAAAGATACGATGGCGTTTACGTTTGAGAAGCCAGAAGGATTTGAGTATAAAGCGGGTCAGTTTTGTGACCTTATATTAGTGAATTCAACCGAACTCGGTGAAGGTGCGAACGTGCATACATTTTCATTTGTAAGTGAACCGAATGATGATGTGCTCGTTCTCGCAACACGACTGCGAGATTCTGCCTATAAACGGGAGCTCAAAGATTTATCAGAAGGCACAGTCGTTAAGATTAAAGGGCCGTTTGGTCATTATAAATTACACAAGACCGAAACAACGCCAGCCGTGTTTGTCATTGGAGGTATTGGGATTACACCTGTAAAAGGGATTATTACAGATGCTACTCATAAGAGGCTTCCACATGATATCACATTACTATATTCAAATCGGTATCCAGATGATGCGGCCTTCTTGGAAGAGTTTAAACAGCTAGCGCAAGAGAATGAGCATTTTCAATTTGTACCAGTCATGACAAAAGCTGATGCTGACAAATGGGACGGGGAACGTGGTCATATTGATGCCGATATGTTGAAAAAATACGTATCTGATGTAAGTGAACCCATTTATTATCTATCAGGTCCACCAGGAATGGTTCAAGCAATGTATGAAATGCTAGTTGAAGCAGGTGCGAATGAGGATAATATTCGTGCTGAGGAATTTGGTGGATATTAAATTCCCTATATTGTTAATTAGTAAGATTATCGTTATATAAAGTTAGTCATTAAACTCCATTCATTTTATCTTGAAATGAATGGAGTTATTTTATGTTAAATAGTCGGCATAGCAGGTATTGACATGTATGTGAAAAACAATTAGTATTTTAATTAATAGTGATAATCATTATCATTTATATGAATGGAGGTCTAATGATTGAAAAAAGCAGTGGATATTGAAAAATATAAACAGATGTATGTAAAGTTTTTAGAAAGCCGCCAAACAGCTGTGTTGAGTTTTGTTGGTAAAGATGGAAAGCCATTTAGTAGTACGACACCTTTCGTGAAAAAAGACGATAAGCTTTATATTTACATTAGCCAAATTGCAGAGCATTATCAGCTAACCGAAAATAGTGAGGTTGTAGACGTCTTGTTACGGGCTGATGAGTCTAAAACGAAAAACCCATTTGCGACTGAGCGTGTCCGTTTTTCATGTACACCTAAAAATATTGGCAATGCTGGGCATGAAGCGATTTTTGATCTATTTAATGAAATGTATGGTAAGAGCATGATGGATTTATTTAGAGGGTTAGACTTTTCTCTTTTTGAGCTCTCACCAATGAGTGGTCGTTATGTTGTTGGTTTTGGTTTAGCCTTTGATTTAACAATCGATGCCGAGGTTTTCGAGCATGTCATCGTCGATAAAAAAGCAGCGAATTGATGATCATGTTATTTAAAAAGAATCCACGCTTGATAACGGTGGATTCTTTTTAAAAGCATAATTCAATTAGCGAACAACGAGGACAGGTAATTCAGAGCGATTTAATACGCCGTGGGCGACGCTACCAAGTAACGCACGGTCGAAAAATCCGCGTCCATGGCTGCCTACAACAATTAAATCAGCTTGTTCGTCTTTAGCTACTTCGCAAATGGTTGAACTTGCGTGACCGGTTTTATGAATGAAGTGAACGCGGTCCTTCCAATCGCTGAAGATATTGTTTTCAATTCTTTCTTTGATTTCATTTGTTGCACGTGCTTCGTAATGATCAACAGCATCCGAAGCATAATCATAAGCGTATTTTTCACGATCTGTCACATATAGGACATATAACTCTAATTCTGGCCAAGCCTCTAAATAGTCTTTCACCATTTCGCTTGCATGTTCAGCAGACTTTGATCCGTCTGTTGCATATACAATGGTTTTCATGATGATTTCTCTCCTTTACACGATGAAGTAAACGATAACTGATAAGACAACCGATGTAATGGTCATCGCCGCAAGTGGTCGTAATGCACGTGTACGCAAATCTTTTAGGCTAACGTTTAATCCAAGCCCGACCATCGCTGCTGTTAGAAGCCATGTTGTTAAGACAGAAATGCCGTCCATTACACCCTCTGACATTGGAATGGAATGACCGAATACATAACTTCCTAGAATACTGAAAATAATGAAACCGACTAGGAACCAAGGGAATTCAATTTTAGTATCCCTTGCGTCGTTTCCTTTATTTTTGCGTTTCATGATTGCCATGAAAATAAAGCAAACTGGTACGAGTAGGAAAACGCGGCCTAATTTACTAAGTAGTGCAATGGCTAAACCGTCATCACCAGCAGGTGCGCCGGCTAAGGCGACATGGGCAACCTCATGTAAACTAGAACCTGACCAAATCCCATATTGAATCGCATCTAATGGAAGAATCGGACGTAAGATTGTATAAGCCACTGCAAAAATGGTCCCCATTAATGCGATAATGCCTACCCCAATCGCTGTGTCCTCATCTTTTGATTTCACAATGGGCGCAATCGCAGCAATCGCAGCTGCTCCGCAAATCCCAGTACCTACACCAAGTAGTAAAGAAATATTTTTATCTGCTTTAAAAATCTTCGCTAGCCAAATCGTTGCAAAGATTGCAAAAATAATGACACCTGCATCGATGGCTAACAGTCCAAGTCCGTCCGTAAGTACTGTATCAATATTAAGTTTTAAACCATATAAAATAATTGCAGCACGTAATAATCGTTTTGATGAAAAAGCAATACCAGGACGAATGGCTTCAGGATATCCGAAAATTTGTCTGTAAAAAACAGCTATAATGATCGCACATGCCAATTGTCCGACACGGTCGAATCCAGGTACAAGCGCTAATACATAACCTAATAAAGCAATTAAAAATGTAAAGGCTACACCGTATAACCAAGCCATTTGTTTGGATGGTTGTTTTTTTGCTGTGTTTGAATCCATGTTTGTTTGTCCCATGAACAACACCTCCTGTACTAAGTATAAAAGGATTAGTTCTATAAGGAAAATAACTATTTATAATGCTTATAATAAGTATTCACTTATCATACATGTACCTAGATATATGATTGGGTAAAGTTCAGTTTGTTATACTAGATATAGTAAAAAAATAAAGGATAAACGCAGGATTAGATAAACGTTTTAGATGTAAAACAGTTGGGGGCATGAACATGAAATTAAGTATATTAAATCAAGTACCTGTTTCTGCTGGTGATACGTCGCAACAAGCATTAGAGGATGCAATCATTTTAGCCATGCACGCTGATAAATGGGGCTACGAGCGCTACTGGGTTGCAGAGCATCATGACTTATATGGGCTTGCTTGTCCCAATCCTGATGTATTACTCGGCATTATTGGTGCAAAAACAAAACGTATTCGAATTGGAGCGGGGGCTGTCTTGTTACCGTACTATAAACCATATCGTGTAGCGGAAACGTATAATTTACTTGCGACATTATATCCAAACCGCGTAGACCTCGGTTTAGGAAGGTCGCCAGGCGGGGCTGCTGAAGTTTCGATTGCCTTATCAGATGATTTTTTAGCGGAAGTGCGAGATTATCCGAATCAAGTAAGCGAATTAACAGACTTTTTATATAATCGCTTTCCGAGTGACGCAACGTTTGGAAAAGTGCGACCTACACCTGTGCCAGAAACACCGCCAATCCCATGGGTGCTTGGAACGAGTGAGAAGAGTGCGGTGCTTGCTGCAGAGAAAGGGTTACATTATACATTTGGTCACTTCATGTCTGATGCCGATGGAAGTGCAATTGTCCAAATGTATAGGGAGCAATTCGAACCATATTCAGATGGACCAGTGAAGCCGTATGCCATGATTGGTGTGAATGTCGTTTGTGCAGAA
>DVIO01000119.1 GCA_018711205.1 Candidatus Avamphibacillus intestinigallinarum
ATTTCGGGTCAATATTTAAATTTTTAAGCACTTGCTTCATGACACTTAACTGATCACTTGAATCAAGGATCGTAAAATTCTGGTTATACCCGATTCGGTCAATATCTCTTCTTAGAATTCGGACACACATAGAGTGAAAAGTAGATACCCACATATGTTGACCTGCTGCACCAACAAGTGCCTCGACTCTTGATTTCATTTCCCTTGCTGCTTTATTCGTAAAGGTAATCGCCAGAATATTTCTAGGCGCAACGTCTTTTTCGTCCATTAAATAAGCGATGCGATGCGTTAACACACGCGTCTTTCCGCTTCCCGCACCAGCCATAATGAGTAGAGGCCCCTCTGTATGCTGGACCGCTTCTTTTTGTTCTTTATTTAAACCGTCTAATAATGTATGTTTCATTTGACGTACCACCTTTAAAAAGATTGCTGTTTAATTCGTACTGTTTGTAACGCCTCGGTTAAATTTGTATAAATTGCATTCCCAACGACGATCATATCGGCATACATGCTCATCTCTTTTGCCTCAGCAAGCGTATGAATGCCTCCACCATAAATGAGCTTTGTTTGTCCCAGTTCTGAGCTTACATCATAAACTAAATCTGGGTCACCGTACATCCCACTATATTCTAGATAAAAATATGGTAAATGAAAGACATGCTCCGCCATATAGGCATATGCTAGGACATCTTCCCTCGTTGGTAATTTGCAATTTGTATATGTAAAGGCTTTAGCATCTTCATTCATAACACAATAGCCTTCAAAAAACATCTCTTTCCAACTCATAAAATGCTTATATTGTTTAATCGCTTCATGCTGAACATCCATCATCCATTGTTTATCTTGACTATTCAGCACCATTGGAATCAAATACGCATCAAACTCTGGTGAAATCGCATCTATACTCGAGACTTCTAGTACACATGGTACTGAATACTTTTTCACTCGAGAAACTAAATCGACGACACCAGGAAGGGTTACATCATCCGTACCACCGACAATGATACCATCTGTGCCCGATTCACACACGCTTTCTAAATCCTTATCGGAAATCTCTTTATTCGGATCAAGTTTAAAGGCATGTCGCCAATGGTCCATCGAAAATAGCACGAATTCTTCCTCCATTATGTTATCTTTTTGTTTATCCATTATAGCAAATATTTCAGCTCATACATATGCCGATTCATTGAAAATCTAGTAAGTTGTATGATGTATGTTCTACTTTTCTAATCCGCATTATAGAACATTTGTTCCGGATATACAAATCTTGTTTAGGACCACTTTAAAAAGAGCATGTCCAAAATGTTCGGACATGCTCTTCTTTATGCTTTTTCTTTTGGTAATCGTTTTAAAATCATTTCGTAGCCACCGCTACCATATTCAATACAACGTCTTACTCGAGAAATCGTCGCTGTTGATGCTTTTGTATCTTGTTCAATTTGATTATACGTATGACCTTCTGTTAACATTTTAGCAACTTGCAAACGCTGAGATATCGAATGAATCTCACTCATTGTCGCAATATCATCAAAAAATTGATAGCATTCTTCTCTAGACTCTAATGTCAAAATAGCATCAAATAGTTGATCTAATTGCTTTCCTCTTAATTTATCTATTTGCAATGACTTTGCACCTCTTTTATTCATTAAAGACTTCTACAGCTTGAGCGAGACCTGGATTTTCTGGTACAACATTCACCCATGTCTTCCCTGGTAAAAATCCAACAGGCTTACCGTCTTCTGTAGGGATAATATATCCGTCTTTCTTTTCCCATTTTACTTTTTTCTGTTTGCCACCTTGGAATAAATACGCATCTCCACCATTGTCTAAATCAATTTTACGACGTCCTTCATCATCAAACACTTCATGGGGTGCTTCGATCACGAAGAGATTTGTCACTTCAATCGGTGTAGAGTCTGATTTCTCAACGGTTTGTTCATCGGCAGCAGATCTAGTATAGATATTTTGATCCTTTTGATAGGAATATACTGGATTGTATGCGTCTGAGTTCGCTGAATATTTCACTTGGATATTGGTTGCCGCTTCACCATCTACTTCAGAATCCTTTTTCTTAAATGGCAATGATTCATAATCAGCTTTTGTATCATAACCAGCTGCTTTCATTTCCTTTTCTAGCGCGCCGAATTGTACATAAGAATTATGCGGGGCTTGGCGATCTGTGGAGCGTTTAAACAATGTACCATCATTATCGTGTTGTGCGCCGTTAATATATTCTATATGTTCATCTTTGATCATTTTGTTTACAAATTTAGCTGCCCCATGATAAACATACACCGCATTATAATCATCCGCTAAATTGAAATAATATTCACGGGCACTGCGAACCGGTCCGACTTCATCAGGTTCCTCACTTTGGTACATGGCTAGAAAACGTGTAATGTCACCTTCTGCCAAAATTTCAAATACGATATCTGCCTTTGAAAGACCTGATTGCGGTCGAGCTTTTGTATGATTATTCACCATAATCGCTTTGATTCTTTTATCCGCTCCCGATTTTGTTTGTTCACCAGTTAGTGGATACGTCCCTTTGCCTTTTCCACCATCTGTAGACGCTGGCTTAGAGTCTTTAGAACAACCGATGAGTAGTATAAGGATACTTGCACATAAAATACTTATCGCTTTTTTCCGCATAAACAACACCTTTATTATGAATTTGCTATATACAGTATACGAGATTTCATTCGTTTTAAAAAGTACTTTCTACTATTAAAGTGGTAAAGTTATATATTCTTCTACATTTGCCGTCATTTTTTCGTTCTATGTCAAAATCTACCTACGTTTTTCTTCCAATAGAGCGACATGCATCTGAATGGTCAAAGATTCAGATGCATGTGCAAATGGTTTATTATAATCTGTCTATCGTTTCTTCTAAATCAGGAAATTCGATTTTTTTATTCTTGAAGAAGTTTTTAATTAGAAATTCACTATAATGAACGGCTTGTTCATAGCCAATCTTACCTGGTAACGGTGCCTTATCTTCAATGGATACATCAATAATCGCTGGTTTACTTGTGATAAAGGCTTGCTCCATTTTCTCTTCTAGCTCTTCTATTTTTTCTATTCTATATCCTGCTCCACCACAACTGTTGGCAAACTGTGCATAATCCATCTCACCTAAATTCGTTTCATAATTTAAATGACCCATTTGTTGCTGCTCATATTTAATCATGCCTATTTTGCTGTTATTTAATACAAGTATTTTCACTGGTAAGTCATATTTCACAGCTGTAATAAAGTCTTGCATGACCATACCGAATCCACCGTCACCACAAATCGCAACAACTTGTTTATCAGGATGGGCAAGTTGGCCAGCAATTGCTCCAGGAAGACCGGAACCCATCGTAGCTAGTCTCCCTGAAATGATAAAGTCTTGCTGGGTAAATGGGAAATAGCGTACAGTCCAAACCGTTACATTTCCCACATCACAGGAGATGATCGCTTCATCATCTACAAATTTCTCCAATGCATTCATCACTTGAGGTGCTTGCATGGGTTCGCGATTTTTCAGCTTTTCACCTTCAATATGCATATGCCACTTTTTCATTTTCGTTTGATATTTTTCTAAGAAGTTATTCTCTTTTTGTTCAATTCGGTTCGTGAGATGTTGTAAGATGATTTTACTATCTCCACATAACCCTACTGTGATTGGATAAAAGTTCCCGATCTTCTTAGCATCTTGTTCAATTTGAATCGCTTTAGTATCCTTTGGTAAAAAGCTACGGTAGGGGAATGAAGTTCCAACCATGATCATTAAATCCGCTTCCATCATAGCTTCATAAGCAGGTTTTGTCCCAATTTGTCCATGCTGTCCTAAATTAAATGGATGGTAATCAGGCAAAATCCCTTTTCCTAATAAACTAAACACGATAGGGGCCTGCATTCGTTCAGCAAATGCTAGCAATTCACCTTTTGCTTGTTTCACACCCCGTCCGGCTAAAATAATCGGCTTTTTAGCGTGTTGTATCAGTTCAACTGCATGTGTATACATCATTTCATCAGGCTCAACCTGTGGTTTAACAAATCCGCCTGAGGTTAGCTTGGGCTGCTTTTTATGTTTTTCAGCAAATAAATCATCTGGAACAATGAGAACAGAGACACCAGATTCTGCATATGCTGCCCGAATCGCCATATTGAGTAAATCTGGTAATTGTTCACTCGATTCAGCTTGTTCTGTAAATACTGCGACATCTTGGAAAAGTGTTTGTAAATTCACTTCTTGAAATGCATTTGTCCCTACTGCATCACTAGAGACTTGACCGATAATGGCTAATACTGGAGCACCATCTTTTTGGGCGTCATATAAACCGTTTAATAAATGAATCGCTCCTGGGCCTGCAATCGACATACAGACGCCCAATCTATTCGTTAGTTTTGCATATGAGCTTGCCGCTAGAGCACCTACCTCTTCATGACGTACTTGAATGAATGATAGTTTGTCTTGTTGTTTTCGTAAATCATCCATAAATTCATTAATTGAGTCACCTGGCATGCCATAAATATGCTCTACACCAGCTTCAATCAATTGATTAACCATAATTTCTCCTGTTCTTTTGTCAAACATGTCTAGCGCTCCTTTCTGATTTCTGCCTATCCTTATATATAACCTTCTTAAAACAGAAAAAAACTACATCCCTCATAGAGATGTAGTTCAATCACGTTTCAGACGCTTTATTTACCAATATCTTTCCGGTAAAAGAAATTCTCGTCCGTTTCAAATACGTTACATGTTTCATAGGTTTGTTCCCGAGCTTTATCTAGCGTAGGTGCTTTTGTACCAACTAATAACACACGCCCACCATCTGAAACAATTCCTTCATCTGTTTGTTTCGTTCCAGCATGTATAACAAATTGATTGTCATTGATATTTATCTCAGGAAGTACTTTACCTTTTTCATAAGATCCTGGATAGCCGCTAGATGCAACGACAACACCTAAGCAATGCTCTTGTGAAAATTTCAGTCCTGGATTTTTACCTTTTAAAACATCATCCAACACTTGAATCAAATCATTTTTTAGAAGTGGTAAAATCACTTGTGTTTCAGGATCGCCAAAACGTGCATTAAACTCAATGACTTTAGGTCCTTCTTCGGTTAGCATTAAACCTGCATATAAAATACCTGTGAAGCTTCTTCCTTCTTTCACAAGACTTTTCGCAGTTTTTTTAACGATTTCTTCTACAGCGAAGGTTAAATCACTTTTCGGAACATCTGTTACAGGCGCATAAGCCCCCATACCACCTGTATTAGGTCCTAAATCGTTATCAAAAGCACGTTTGTGGTCACGAGCTGTTACGAGTGGATAAACTGCCTCACCATGGACAATAGCCATTAGTGAAAACTCACGACCTTCTAGAAACTCTTCTATCACGACTTTTGCCCCTGCATCACTGAATGCTTTCGATACAAGCATATCGTCCACCGCTTTGAAAGCTTCTTCCTTCGTCATGGCAACGACGACACCTTTTCCGGCAGCAAGACCGTCTGCTTTAATCACAATAGGCGCCCCTTGTTCCTCAATATAGGCTTTTGCTTCAGCGACATCTTTAAACGTAGCAGATGCTGCTGTAGGAATATCATATTTCTTCATCAACGATTTCGCATAATCTTTACTACCTTCAATAATCGCAGCTTCCTTTGTTGGTGCAAATACACGTAAGCCTGCTCGCATAAATCGATTGGCAATCCCTGCATTTAGTGGCGCTTCTGGTCCCACAATCGTTAAATCAATCTTGTTTTCAACTGCAAATGTCACAAGCTCATCTATATTCATTTCATCAATGTCAACACATTCTGCTACATGTTGAATCCCTGCATTTCCAGGTGCGACGTATAAATGTTTTACACGACTAGATGTTGCGAGTTTCTGAGCAATCGTATGCTCACGTCCACCTCGTCCAACGACTAATATATTCATCGTAAACCGTCCTTTGTCAGATTATGTGATTACAGTATTTTTTAATGCTTGAAATGACGTTTCCCTGTAAATATCATGGTAATGCCTGCTTCATCACATGCATCAATCGATTCCTGATCACGTTTTGATCCACCAGGTTGAATAATCGCTGTAATGCCTGCTGCTGCAGCTGCTTCAACTGTATCTTTCATTGGGAAAAATGCGTCCGAAGCTAGACTTGCTCCTTTTGCTTTTTCGCCAGCTTGTTCAGTCGCAATTTTAGCAGCACCTACACGGTTCATCTGTCCGGCTCCGATACCGATTGTTTGACAGTTCTTCGCCAGTACAATCGCATTTGATTTCACATGTTTTACAGCTTTCCAAGCGAATAATAAGTCTTCTAGTTCATCTTCAGTTGGTTGGCGTTTCGTTACAACCTTTAATGAAGCACGTACATCTTCCGCTTTATCGACATCTTGAATCAGCACGCCTCCTTTAACCGTTACAAGTTTATGAGACGGTGCTTCCTCTTCAGTTAAATCAAGCTCTAATAGACGAATATTTTTCTTCTCTGTTAATAGAGCAAATGCTTCTTCACTGAATTTCGGAGCGATGATAATCTCTAAGAAGATGCCACTTAATATTTTAGCTGTTTCAGCATCAACCTCTCGATTTAAGGCAACAATTCCCCCAAAGATTGACATTGAATCCGCTTCATAGCATCTTGTAAAGGCTTGCTCGATATCTTCTCCAATACCAATGCCACAAGGGTTCATATGTTTCACGGCAATAGCTGCTGGTTCCTTATATTCACTAACGATTTCAATTGCTGCATTTGCATCTTGAATATTATTATAAGAGAGCGCTTTACCGTGCAACTGATTTGCTGTCGCAAGGCTTAGGGCTGTATCTTCTGGTGTTTGATAAAATGCTGCACTTTGATGTGGATTTTCCCCATAACGTAAATCTTGTACTTTCTCATATGTAACGGTGTAATTTTCTGGGAAAGCTTCGTCTGTTACTTTTGTAAAGTATTGTGAGATCATCGCATCATAATGTGCAGTATGACGGAATACTTTTGCTGCTAGTGTTTTTCTTTTTGCCTCATCAATTGTTCCGGTCTTAATCTCAGCTAGCACATCTTGATAATCGCTAGGATCGACAATAACCAATACATCTTTAAAATTCTTCGCTGCTGCACGTAGCATAGACGGACCGCCAATATCAATGTTTTCAATAATTTCGTCTTCAGAAACACCAGGTTTTTGTAATGTTTCTTTAAATGGATATAAATTGACGATGACAACATCAATGGGTTCAATATGATTCTCTTTTAAAGCTTCCATATGTTCTTTTTGATCACGTTTTGCTAGTAAGCCACCATGGATATTTGGATGTAATGTTTTCACACGACCATCAAGTATTTCTGGAAAACCTGTAATCTCATCCACTGCCGTGACCGGAATATTTGCCTCAGCAATTGCACGTAACGTACCACCTGTTGAGAGTACTTCGTATCCTAAATCTACTAATCCTTTGGCAACGTCTGTCACACCTGTTTTGTCAGAAACACTAATTAACGCACGTTTCACCACAGGAATCACCCCTTTTTTACGATATATTAAACTTCTAAACGGTCTTCATGTTCCAAAAGCATACGAATAACCTCTGGATACAATGCATGTTCAATCTCATGAATGCGTATCGTTAATGATTCTAATGTTTCATCTGGATTTACTTCTAAAGAGCGCTGGGCAATTACAGGTCCTGTATCCATACCTTGATCAACGTAATGCACGGTCACACCTGTTGTATTGACCTTTTTATCAAACGCTTGTTTAATAGAATCTTTGCCCGGAAAATCCGGTAATAAGGATGGATGGATGTTAATGATTCTTTTCGGATAAGCATGTAACAATGTTCCACCAATTAGACGCATATATCCTGCTAAAAATACCCAAGATACTTGGCGCTCTTTTAGTTCAAATAAAATTTTTTCTTCATATGCTGCCTTCGTTAGAAATTGTTTCGGATCAAGTACTAATGTTTCGATACCTAATTTATACGCTTTTTGGATCACGGGTGCCTGTGGTTTGTCACAGACGAGTAAAGCAATACGACAGTCCAAGTCCGCCTCAGCAATGACTTCGAAATTCGAGCCCGTACCTGAAGCAAAAACAGCAATATTAGGCCCCACCATTTGTAAATTGCACTCCTGCGTTTTCTGTTACTTCTCCAATAACATGTGCTTCTTCGCCTACTTGTCCACATGCATACAGCACTTTATCTTGATCCTCAGGTGATACTGCAAGCACCATACCAATTCCCATATTGAAGACGCTATACATATCTTTCATCGTTACATTGCCAGTCTCTTGTAGCAATTTGAAAATCTCTGGAACGTCCCAAGACGTTTGATCAATTTGAACGCCTAATCCCTCAGGTAACATTCTTGGAAGATTCTCATAGAATCCACCGCCTGTAATATGCGAAATCCCTTTAACATCCACAATATCTAAAATATTTTGTACCAGTTTTGCATAAATACGTGTTGGTTCAAGCAATGCCTCACCTAATGGTTTGGTAAAGCCTTCATATGTATGAGTTAAATCAAGTTCACTAACAATTTGTCGTACGAGCGAATAACCATTTGAATGAATGCCACTTGATGATAAACCAATTAATACATCTCCCGCTTCAATCGATTCACCTGTGATGATTTTTTTCTTATCAACGATTCCAACTGTAAAACCAGCTAAATCGTATTCATCTGCATCATACATACCAGGCATCTCTGCTGTTTCTCCACCGATTAAAGCTGCGCCTGACTGTACACAGCCTTCAGAAACGCCCGAGACAATTGATTCGATCATCACTGGATCATTCGCACCACAAGCAATATAATCTAAAAAGAATAGAGGCGCGGCACCTTGAGCTACAATATCATTTACACACATCGCGACAACGTCAATTCCAATCGTGTCATGTTTGTTTAATTGTTGTGCCAACATGAGCTTTGTACCAACACCATCTGTTCCAGACACCAATACAGGTTCTTCATAGTCAAATGAAGCTATATTAAATAGGCCTGCAAACGCTCCAACATCACCGATTACTTCCTTACGTTTCGTTCTTGCAATATGTTTTTTCATTCGCTCAACTGCTTCGTACCCTTTTTCAACATCTACGCCTGCTTTTTTGTATGCATCAGACATGGACAACGCCCCCAATCAATATTGATCGTTCATTTTTATTCCTGCATCTTTTAACGTCACTGGATATTCACCAGTCATACATGCCTTACATAAACCTTGCTCTAATGAATCATCGCGTACAATCGCACGTTCTAATCCTTCAGGTGATAAATAAGCAATACTATCTGCACCAATCATGTCTCGCATTTCTTCTAATGTATGATTGGCTGCAATTAATTCATCTCGAGTAGACATATCAATCCCGTAATAACAAGGATTCGTTATCATTGGTGACGCAATTCTGACATGAACTTCTTTTGCGCCAGTATCTTTTAACATTTTTACAATCCGTCTACTCGTTGTACCCCTTACAATAGAATCATCAATCATAACGACACGCTTACCTTCAATGATGCCTCGTACAGGAGACAGCTTCATTTTAACACCTTGCTCACGTAGCTCTTGTGTCGGTTGGATAAACGTTCTTCCGATATAGCGATTTTTAATAATTCCGATTTCATATGGAAGTTTCATTTCTTCTGCATAGCCAATTGCGGCCGATATACTAGAGTCTGGTACACCCGTTACGACATCTGCTTCAATTGGTGCTTCTTTTGCCAGTTCAATGCCCATACTTTTACGTGATGCATGAACATTCACATGGTTTAAATCACTATCAGGTCTTGATAAATATACATATTCCATACTACATAACGCACGTTTTTGCGGTTCAGTAAATCGTGTTGATTGGATGCCCTCATCACTAATCGTTACGAGTTCCCCTGGATTGATTTCACGGACAAATGTTGCGCCAACAATATCAAAGGCACATGTTTCAGAAGAGATAACATAGGCATCGCCTAATTTACCAATAGATAGCGGACGAATCCCTCTTGCACCAAGAGCAGCATAGATTTTGTCCTCCGTTAAAATTAAGAACGCATATGCCCCAACCATTTTCTTAAGCGCTTGTAAAATAGATACCTCAGATACTTCTTGTCCATTACGGCGTATTAAATGTGCCAAAATTTCTGGATCTGTTGATGTTTGTAAAATGCTTCCCTGGCTTTCTAATTCATCGCGCAAGATGGCTTTATTCATAATATTACCATCATGGCCAATCGCAACACTTTCAGATTTCGCATGAAAAATGAATGGCTGTACTTCTTCAATACTATCCTTACCGCCTGTTGGATATCGTACATGACCGATTGCAGCATGACCTGTTAATTCTTTAAATTCTGCATGTTTAAAGACGTCATTTACTAAAGCGACACCTTTATGAACTTGTAGATCTTTTCCGTCTGTCGCAGCAATACCAGCACCGTCTTGACCACGGTGCTGTAATGCATGTAATCCATAATATGTGATTTCTGCTGCTTTGTTATGCCCCCATATTCCAAACACAATGCATGCCTCATTCTTTATTAGGATTTCAATAAATTAGGAATGGCTTCTGTCCATAATTTATTGAGCTGTTCGACTTTCTCATCTATTACGTTCTCACCATCGATGTCAATCGTTAATGTTTCATCTTCTGTTACCGTTCCAATTTGGATTGCATCCTTGACAGCTGATTCAAATGCTTCTTTATGCTCTGGACGAACCGATACAACAAAACGTGACTGTGTTTCACTAAATAACGCAACGGTCGCATCACCTGTTAAAGCACATGTAGCTCCAATCGCTTTATTACTAAATACACATTCCGCTAACGTTACACCTAATCCACCTTCAGATACGTCTTGGGCAGATGCTACTAAACCAGACTGAATCGCTTCTAGTAGAGCCGTTTGACGACTACTTTCTACAGCTAAATCAATCTTAGGTGCTTTACCTGAGTAGTCACCTTCTAAAAGATTTTGTAATTCACTTCCGCCAAAATCAGCGTACGTTTCACCAATACAATAAATGATGTCATCTGCTTGTTGGAACGTATTCGGTGTGACATGATCTAGTGTTTCTAACAAGCCGACCATTCCGATAATTGGTGTTGGGAAGATTGGATTACCTTTAGACTGGTTATATAATGAAACGTTCCCGCTAATAACTGGTGTGCCAAGCGTTGTACAAGCTTCAGAAATACCTTTCACACTTTCTTCCATTTGCCAGAATACTTCTGGATTTGTCGGATCACCATAGTTTAGACCGTCTGTAATCGCGAGTGGTTTCGCACCTGTACAAACGATATTTCTCGCTGCTTCTGCTACGGCAATCTGACCACCAATTTTCGGATCAACATAAATATAACGTGAGTTACAGTCTGTTGTGATCGCAATCGCTTTATTCGTTTCTGGAATTCTCACAACGGCTGCACTAGCTCCTGGACCATATACTGTTTGGTCCATTGCTTCTGAATTAAATTGGTCATAAGCCCATCGCTTACTTGCAATTGTTGGTTGTTGTAATAGCATACGTAATTTATCAGCATGTTCACGTACCTGAGGCACAAGATCATCAGATGACTGAAATGCTTTATAGTAGTCCGCAACTCTAGAAGGCATGTTATTCTCTGGAACATCTTCTGCTAACGCCTGAACCGGTACATCTGCAACAACTTGACCTTGTTCAACGATACGTAATGTTTCCTCTTCAATGACCTCACCGATGGCTACTGCTGGAATGTCATATTTATCAAAAATATCAATAATTTCCTTTTCACGACCACGTTTCACAACAAGTAGCATTCTTTCTTGAGACTCAGAAAGCATCAATTCATATGCATTCATCTGCTCTTCACGCGTTGGGATTAAATCCATATTCATTTCAATACCTGTTCCTGATTTCGCAGCCATTTCTGCTGAAGAAGAAGTTAATCCTGCTGCCCCCATATCTTGCATACCAACTAGCGCATCCGAGTGAATCACTTCTAAACATGCTTCGATTAAACGTTTCTCTACTTCGGGATCCCCAATCGCTACTGCTGAAGTATTATCACCTTCTATATCAACTTCACTAGAAGAGAATGACGCCCCACCAATACCATCTCTACCTGTTGGCGCTCCTGCATATAGCACAATATTACCTACACCGTCTGCAAGTCCTTTTTGAACTTCATCATGATTTAATAAACCGACAACCATTGCGTTTACAAGTGGTTTTTCTGAATAGCATTTGTCAAACTGTACTTCTCCACCTACAGTCGGAACATTAATGCCTTCACCGTAATACGCAATTCCACGCACTACTTCTTTAAATAAGTTTTGTTCATGAGCTTCATTCAAATCTCCAAAACGCAATGAATTCATCGCTGCAATTGGTCTAGCTCCCATTGAAAAGACATCACGCACAATACCACCAACACCAGTCGCCGCACCTTCAAATGGTTCAACAGCTGATGGTGAGTTATGGCTTTCTATTTTGAACACAACAGCTTGATTGTCACCGATATCCACTACCCCAGCCCCTTCACCAGGTCCTTGTAAAACTTGTGGACCTTCTGTTGGGAATGTTCTTAGTAATGGTTTTGATGTTTTATAACTACAATGTTCAAGATCG
>DVIO01000120.1 GCA_018711205.1 Candidatus Avamphibacillus intestinigallinarum
GCGTCTTCTTCAGCTTCTTGTTCTTCAATAGCTTGTTTATCTTCATCTGCTTGATCTTGAGCTTCTTTATCCTCATCGTCTAATTCGTTCTCTTCTGTTGCCTGATCTTTTTCGGCATCTTCTTTGTCGTCAGCTGACTCTTCTTCATTTGCGTTTGCTTCATCAGCTTGTTCGTCTGAATCTTGTTCTGTTTCTTCTGATTCTGTAACAGCTTCATCGTCTTTTGATTCATCAGTTGTTGCTTCTTCTTTAGCTGCATCTTGATCATCTGCCGCTTCTTCTGTTGAATCTGACTCTGGTTCTTCTGTTGTAACGAATTTCGCTTCAACCCAAATGACTTCATCGATGCCTTCGACTGAGCCACCGTACCAAGTTGTTTCATCGACTTTTTCCGTAACCGTTACATTGAATGGTTCGTCTTTTAGTTCAGATAGTGGTTTATCTAATTCGTTTGCTTCACCACTCCACGCATGCTCTGTATAAGCTTTCCCTTCATCTCCTGTGAAATAAAGTGTTTGCTCTTCTTCAGATACGGTTTTGTGTGCTTTTGAATTCACATCTGACTTCTTAACCCAACCGATTTCATCTTCTTCTGTTGCTGACTCATCAATTGAAGTCGTTAAGAAGTAGTATGTAACTTCCTCATATTCCGCTTCCTTTGATGCAAAGAATGATTGGTCTAACTGTTTGTCTGTTGCTTTTTCAGTTGAGTCCTCGTCACCAATCGTTTCATAGATACGTACATCAGCTGATTTAATTTCAGCTAAACGATCAATCTCTTTTTCTACTGGTTTGGCAACCTCTTCTTTAGATGTATCTTGTGAATCTTGTTCTGTTTCTTCTTTCGTTTCATTTGCTTCTTCTGTTGCCTCAGTCGGCTCTTGTGAACCTGCTCCTTCTGCAACATCCTCTGAAACAGCATCTTGGTCTGCTACTGATTCACTTGCGAATACGATTGCAGACGGTGGCAAGATTGTTCCAAATACTAAAACCGCAATGAAACTTAATATTGTAATTTTCTTCATGTTCTCCTCCTATACCTAATTGACTACACAATGGTATAAGGCAGGTGTAAGAATATGATGTGTTCCCTCCTTCTACTTGTAAACATTTTGGAAATGGTATTACGAGAAAAGTAATTGGCGTTTCACTTTTCTTATCGGCAAAACTCGCAAATTATGAACCACAATCATGACTTTTGTATGATAAAATGCGATTTTATGCGTCTCATATGTATACTTTATTACGATGAACTGGAAATGATTGTCGTTTATTTGCTAGTTATATCTTACCTTCTTTTTAGTAATATTTCTATATGATTTTGTAACATTTTACATCTTTTTGTCATATTTCGTTTATATCGACTTTGGCTTTTGAGTGCTATATTGCATTAAAAAAATGTATAATGTAGTTAACAAAAACAAATGAGGGTAAACTGAAATGCTACGAGAATTAACGATTGAAATCTATTTATTCATATTCCGAATTCTATTTAATATCGGGAAGCTCTTCCCTTTACAAAAACGTGCACTATTCATCACGTCATTCGGTCACAATACAGAGTATGTCGCCAGAGAGCTGATCACATCAACAGATGAACCGATTATTATTTTAAATACAGGCTCCTTTGAACCGTCATTTCTGCCAAAAGATCAGATGAGTCGCATTACCATCAAACGTTTTACACCAGCTCATCCCATTCAGTGGCTACAAGGCATCTTCTTACTAGCTAGTAGTGCGACCGTTTACGTTGATAATTACTACGGTGTTTTAGCCGTGACGATTTTTAAGAAAAGCGTGCGTTGTGTACAGCTCTGGCATGCAGCAGGTGCCATCAAACAGTTTGGACTAAAGGACCCGTCTAACAAAGACCGGACCAAACGTGCCATAAACCGTTTTCGTGCTGTCTATAAGCGATTTACCGATGTTGTGATTGGTTCTCGTGAGATGGGGAATATTTTCGGTGAGGCATTTGGTTTAGACCGTTCTCATATGCTGCCTACAGGTGTGCCGCGAACGGACTTCTTTTATGATGAGGTCGCGATGAATGAGGCGAAACAAACTGTTTATCAAAGGTATCCACAGCTGAAAGGTAAAAAGGTGATTTTATATGCACCGACCTATCGTGACGATGCCCTACATGCTGACCAAAATGTTGCTGATCCACCGCTTCATTTGAAAACGCTGGAAAAAGAGCTTGGTGACGATTATATATTTCTCTTAAAACCACATCCAGCTGTCAGTGCCAAATGGCAAATCGATTCAAATTCTTTTGTCATCGATGTCTCTGATTATCCAAATGTAAATGAATTATTAACGGTAACTGATGTATTCATTTCGGATTATTCTTCCATTCCGTTTGAATATGCAATTTTGGAGCGCCCAATGATTTTCTTCGCATATGATCTTGCGTCTTATACAGACATGCGTGGATTTTGGGAACCATATGAAGAGCTTATTCCTGGACCTCTCGTGCAAACGACTGAAGAGCTTATTCAGGCGATTCAGCATCAACAAGTAGATTTAGAAGCTATTCGGAATTTCCGTCTGAAATGGAATGAGTATTCTACAGGCAATGCAAGTGCGACACTCGTTTCACGCATACATGGGTCAAGATAATATAAACCCTACTTGATTTATTGGATTTCTCTTCCATTTTTTGTGGACTCTGTTTATAATACAGACATACATTCTTAATACAAATTTTTGTTCACCCTAGGAGGTGCTAATGTGCAAGAAAAATTATTTATTGCACGTGTTTGTACACTCGCTGGAAAAATCATGCTGAAAAGTGGCGCCGAAACGTCTCGTGTAGAGGACACGATGAACCGGATTGCTTCAGCATTTGGTATTAAAAATGCACAGAGCTTTGTCACACCGACGGGGATTAATTTTTCAACAGGATTTGCGGATCCGTCTAATACAGTACGTGTTAATGAACGTTCAACAGATTTGCATAAAATTGCTGAAGTGAATAGCATCTCTAGAAAGATTGATGAAGGCGAATTGGATGCACTTGAAGCATTCCGCTTATTAAAAGCAATTGAAGTCGCTGAACTGGCTTTCCCTTGGTACATACAAATTATTGGGGCAGCGATATTAAGTGGTTGTTTTACGATTATGTTTGGAGGGACGTGGCCTGATTTTATCCCTGCCGTGATCACAGGTGGGGTTGGGTTTGCCATTGTACTCGGTGCCATGGAAATTGTTGAAATGCGGCTCATCTCGGACTTTTTCGGAAGTATTGGCATTGGGTTACTCGCATTTCTCTTCGTCGCAACCGGTATAGGCGTTGAACTAGATAAAATCATCATCGGAGCTGTCATGCCACTTGTTCCAGGCTTGCATATTACAAATGCCGTACGAGATTTAATTGCTGGACATTTATTATCTGGACTTTCAAAAGGATCTGAAGCCGTATTAACCGCGATGGCGATCGGAGCCGGTGTTGCTGTTGTATTAGCGTTTTTATAAGGTTTCATAAAATCCTTGATGTATTCAATTGTAAAGGTAGGTGCTTTTATGACGATTCTTGCCCAGCTTGTAACTAGTTTCTTTGCTGCAAGTGGATTCGCTGTAGTCTTCAACGCACCGCGCCGTTCATTATGGCTATGTGGACTTGTGGGAATGTCAGGTTGGATCATTTATTATCCGCTTATGACAAACGGTGTCGATGTTGTTGGGGCGACAGCTGTTGCTGCGATTGTTGTCGGGATTTTTAGTCAAATATGTGCACGCGTTTATAAAACGCCTGTCATTATTTTTAACGTAGCTGGTATTATTCCGCTCGTACCAGGTGGTATCGCCTATAACGCGATGCGGAGCTTCGTAGAGGATAATTATAATGTAGGTATTGAGCTATCGGCACGTGTCATGTTATTATCCGGGGCGATTGCAATTGGACTTATATTTTCAGAAGTGATTAATCAGCTCAATAAAAAATACATACTGTGCAAAAAGACAAAACAACAAAAGCGAAGACATGAAGGACGTTAAATAGAGGTGCACTATATTAAACGAGCGTTGGGAGAAATACTACCCAACGCTCGTTTTTGACTTAGCATATATTCATAGAATCTTAATCCCAATACCCTTTATGCACGTCTACCACGGCCCCTTCTATTTCTGAAAATGGCCCGGTTACCTTGATATCCTTTTGTCCACTTGCAAATACCGTGCGACATGGTAAATCAAACGTCGGATTTTGATCATGATTACCTGTCAATTCTAATAATCTCTTTTCAGATATTCCATAAACGACTTTACCGACATTGCCCCAGTATATCGATCCTGAGCACATGGCACATGGTTCAGCTGTCGTGTACAAAGTACAATCCCAAAGGAATTCTTTAGAGTACTTTTTAGAAGCATGGACCATCACCATTGTTTCTGCATGCCCCGTACAATTCGACTCGGTAATTTCAATGTTTTCTTGCTCAATTAAGATGTCACCTTCTGGCCCAACTAAAAGTGCTCCAAATGGCGTGTTACCATTTTCTCGTGATTGTCTTGATAATTCGACTGTTCTCTCTAAATATTTCAAATGATTGTCTTTACACATATGATCTACTCCTTATGGTTTGTTTTATTTATGAATAACCTCCCACGCTATTGTTCATGCACGCACTACGTTGTCGATACATTTTCCACTACGGTTTGTTTCTGGTCATCTCGTTCTTGTTTGATATCTTGATAATTAAATAAAAGATTGAGCAGAATCGCCACTAATGTTCCTGTGAAAATACCATTCCCGAATAATAAAGTAACCAGCTCTGGCATTTTATCAAATAGGCCTGCCACAGATTCGACCCCTAGTCCTGAACCTAAGCTGCAAGCAACAATGAGTAAATTATTCGTTTGCGACAAATCTGTTTCGCCAATCATTTTGATTCCCGTCGCCCCAATGGTTCCAAAGAGGGCAAGCATCGCACCACCTAGTACGGGTGAAGGAATGATCGTTGCGAGTGCTGAGAATTTCGGCACTACGCCTAAAAGAATTAAGAAAAACGAAGCCGAAATGATGACATATCTCGATTTCACACCTGTAATCGACATAATCCCAGCGTTTTCCGAAAAAGTCACATACGGAAATCCATTAAACACGGCTCCTAATGTTTGAGCCAATCCTTCCGCTCGCACACCTTTAGAAATATCTTTTGTCGTAATCTGTGACTCTGTTAAATCCTCAACGAGCCGGTACATTCCGACAGATTCTACGATGGCAACTGTCGCAAAAATCGACATGGTTACAGCTCCCGTTAAACTAAATTGCGGGGCACCGAAATGGAACGGTGTAATGATTCTAAACCAGGCTGCTTCTGACACAGCTGAGAAGTCAACCATTCCCATAAAGCCTCCAATGATCGTACCAAATATGAGCCCTACCAATATTGCAACCGCTTTCATAAAACCTTTGAAAAAACGATTGATGAATAAAATCATCAAAAGGACGATAATCGCTAAAAGGAAGTTTTGTGGATTTCCAAATGATGCAGATCCTTCGCCTCCTGCAATATCTTCTAATGCAATTGGAGTTAATGACAGCCCTACAATCGTAACCAAACAACCACTCACGATTTTAGGGAAATACTTAATGATTTTATCCACATAAAACGAAAGAAAGAAGATAAACATCCCTGAGATTAAGATAGATCCATACATTGTCGGTAGTCCGTCTTTACCCGCAATCATAATCATCGCTGGCAATGTAATAATCGCCGCTCCCATCAAGATTGGAAGCTTAATCCCTATAAACTTTCCAAAGCCTACTACTTGAATGAGTGTCGCAATCCCACAAGTAAACAAATCAGCCGAGATTAGAAAAGCGATGTCACCCGCTGATAAATCAATTGCACTCCCTAAAATTAACGGGACAATGACAGCTCCTGAATACATGACCAATACATGCTGAAAACCTAAAACGCCTAATGTTCGTACTGGAAACTTCTCATTAATCACATCTTTACGCGTACCTTGTTCATCCATACAAAAACCCTCCCTTTAGCTATTTTTACACCCTTATATTAGGTATGAGGTATAAGGTAATACCTATTATATATTTCACTTTTATAATTTGTCAAACCTTTTTTTATACAATAAGCAAAAAGGCAATCTATTTACCCTAAATTCAAAATTGGGTATACTTAAAGATAATTTGACGTGTGCATCATAGAGACGGGGTGTAAAGATGAAATTAAACCATGTTCGAAAACAAGATTTAAATAAAGTGACTAAAGATGAAATTTATAAATTTATCCAATCCATGGATACTGAGCAAACAACAAAATTG
This sequence comes from Candidatus Avamphibacillus intestinigallinarum, assembly GCA_018711205.1. Lineage (GTDB taxonomy): Bacteria > Bacillota > Bacilli > Bacillales > Amphibacillaceae > Avamphibacillus > Avamphibacillus intestinigallinarum. The sequence continues at coordinate 6,290 of DVIO01000120.1, forward strand.
CCAAGAGAGGAAATCTTAGCTGAACAACTCGGAGTTAGTCGAATTACAGTGCGGAATGCTTTAAGTCAGCTTGCCTCAGAAGGGATTATTTTACGAAAGCACGGTAAAGGCACATTTGTAAATGTGGAAGCGACACAAATTAAAGTTAATTTTAGTCCCGCTGAAGACTTCCGAAATGTCATCATCAACAGTGGGTATCGTGTAGATGTTAAAGTTGAACAAATTTCGGAAAGAGAAGCAAACGAGGATGAGGCGGAAAAATTGAACCTCGAACCGAAAAGTAAACTCATCATCATTGAGAAAATGTTCTTTGCAGATGACTTCCCTGCGGTGTATTGTATTGACCGGGTTCCACGTGCATTATATGATGAGCCAGTCAATGAAGATGATTTATCAAAACCATTATTTGAATTCCTTCGTGAGACATTAAATAAAGAGATTACGTGGGATAAGGTTGAATTGCTAACAACAACAAACGAGGAACAACCTTTCTTAAATAAATTTTTTAACACCGAAAAGGTAAAATCATTTTTAAACTGTAATGTCATCAACTTCGATGAAGATGATCAACCCATCGTCTACTCCAATGAGTACATTGATACGAATTTTATTCGCTTCAATCTCATTCGCCGTAAAGCTTAACCCTTTAGCTCAGCTCGATTTCCTTTAAATATGCAAAAATGATAAAAAAAGACCTTGAATGCTGGACGAGTTTCTTTCACGTCCATGTGATTCAAGGTCTTTTTATATTTAAGCTTCTGATTCTTTTTTCTTCTTATGCTTTCCTGTTAGTTTATTCGATAGATCATCTAATAAAGTGTACACAACTGGTACGAATAATAATGTAAAGATGGTCGATACCCCAAGCCCGAAGATAATTGTCACTGCTAAAGGCTGCTGTGTTTCGGACCCTTCTCCTAAAGCAAGTGCAAGTGGCACCATACCAAGAATCGTGGTCAAGGTCGTCATTAAAATCGGCCGTAGACGACTTGGTCCTGCATGAAGAATCGCTTCATACCGTTCCATCCCGCTTCTTCTTAAAATATTGATATAATCAACGAGAATAATCGAGTTGTTCACGACAATCCCGGCGAGCATGATGAGCCCGATAAACGCTGGGATACTGAGTGGAATATTCGTAATATATAGTCCACCGATAACCCCAATAACCGTTGCTGGCATCGCAAACATAATAATGAACGGATATAGGAAGTTCTCAAATTGAACGGCCATCACAGCGTATACTAAGAAGATACTGAAGACGAGTGCAATCGCTAAATCACTAAACGAATCAGCCATATCTTCTGCTTCGCCGCCTACTTTATAGTTATATCCTTCTGGCATATCCATCGCATCTAGTTTATCCTCAATATCACTTACCACACTGCCAAGATCACGATCTGCAATATCACTTGTCACCGTGACGAGTGGTTGCTGGTTTTGACGCATTAAGGCAACAGGTCCATCCACTTCTTCTAATTTAGCGAGTTCTTTTAACTGAACTGTTTTGCCGAGTGGTGATTGGATATCCATTTTTTCTAAATCTTTCACTGTACTACGATCTTCTTCTGGATAGTACAACGTCACATCCATTTCATGACCCACTTCACGATAACGTGTCGCTGTCTGACCGTTGAAATAGCCTCTAATTTGTTCAGAAACTTGTTGTTCATTCAAGCCGTATTCGGAAGCCTTTTCTTCATCTACTTCAATAGATAGTTGTGGTACAGCTTCCTCAACTGACGTTTCTGCGTTACGGACACCTTTCACACTTGAAACTTCTTTTAGCACATCTTCTGAAATATCGTTTAGTTTCTCGTGTTCAAGTCCGCTTAATTCAATTTGTATTGGGTTACCGCCACTCATACTTTCCTCAGCTGCCGCAACTGTGATGTCTGCGCCTTTAATCTCTTGTAAATCTTTATCCATTTCTTTTACAATTTGATTCGTGTCTTTTTCACGATCTGCAGACGGGATAAGCTCTAACATAAACGTCGCGCTATTTGTCGCACCAGCGCCTGCACCAAATTCATCGCCACCGATACTTGTATAATTAATATCGATGTTTTTCTTATATTTATCTAGCTTCTCATTAATTTCTTTCACTTTCGAGCGTGTATGTTTTAAGGAACTACCGCCCTCTGTTTCCATATCAATTTGAATCTGTCCTTGGTCAGATGATGGTATAAATTCAGCACCAATGGACGGAATTAAGAATAAGCTACCAGCAATCAATAACACCGTGACTAGCACACTCGTCTTACGGAACTTGAGTACTTTTTGCAAGATAGATTGATATATATTATTCACACGGCCTAATAAGACATTAAACCAATAACGTCTTCCGGTATCTTCAAATACTTTAGAAAGTAATTTTGACGATAACATCGGCACAAGCGTAATTGCGACAACGAGTGACGCAATCAGTGAGAAAGATACTGCAAGAGCTAATGGTGTAAATAAGTCAGCTGCAATACCTTCTACATAAATAATCGGTAAGAACACGACTAAGGTTGTGGTCGTTGATGCAATAACGGCTGGTGCCAGCTCTGAGGCACCTTTAGTCGCCGCATCGAATAATGAATATCCTCTCTGTCTATAGGAGTGAATATGCTCCAAGATAACGATGGAGCTATCAACCATCATACCGAGCCCAAGTGCAAGTCCACCAAGTGTTAGGACGTTCAACGTTTGTCCTGTAAAGTACATGAGCGCAAAGGTTGAGATGATTGCAATCGGAATCGATAATCCAATAACAAGTGTTGCACGGAAACTCTTTAAGAATAGTAAAAGGACAAGTACAGAAATCGCACCACCGATTAGAATGTTTTGAATCACTGAATCAATCGATAGTTTAATAAAATCTGACTGGTCAAAAATTACATCTAGCTTCGCATCAGCTGGAAGTTCCTTTTCTATATCAGAAATACTATCACGTACAGCATCTGCTACATCTACTGTGTTGCCGTCTGTTTTCTTCATGATTTGTAACACAACGGATGGCTTATCATTCATCAGACTGATGATATTTTGATCTTTATGTGTATCTTCTACAGTTGCGATATCATTCACATGAACTTTTTCGCCTTGTTCGTTTGGAATAATCGCCGTACGAATGTCTTCTATATTCGTAAATTCTCCAGTAACACGAAGTTGTAAGTCTTTACTACCCTTTTCAATTTTACCAACTGAACCCTGATAGTTCGCAGCATTTAAGGCTTCCATAACAGATTGGGTATCAAGACCATGTTCCTTCATCTTGTCGTCTTTTAGAACAATCTGCACTTCTCTTTCTGTTGCGCCTTCAGCGGTAACAGAAGCGACACCATCTTGGCGTTCAAAATATGGAATGAGCTGATCGTCTGCCAATTGTGTTAATTCTTCAGCACTCTTTCCAGAAATACTTACATACATGACAGGGATTTGGTCTGGGCTAAAACGTAATATCTTCGGGTCTCCGGCATCCTCTGGAAGACTCGCTTCAATTTGGTCCGTTTGTTCCCTCACATCAAGCAAGGCTTGATCTAGGTCTGTCCCATTTTTAAACATCATCATCACTAACGATGATCCTGATTGTGATTGAGATTGAACTTTTTCAATCCCTTCTACAGAACTTACGGCCCCTTCTACTGGGCGACTGACAAGTTTTTCAACATCTTCAGAGGCTGCATCCTCATAAGTTGTTGCCACAACAGCAACCGGTAAATCAATTTCTGGAAATAAATCGACTGCCAAATTACGCAATGAAACAATACCAAGCGCAATAACAGCCAGTACGATTATAATGACCCCGACAGGCCTTTTTACGGATGTATTGACTAATTTCAAGGCAAATTCCTCACTTTCCTATTTTATAGACTTCATATGAATCGTCATTTTTTCGCTCTTAGGTGATTCTATATTTAATCGAAGTAAAAAGACGGATTATGTATCATTAGGGATATCATTTAATGAAGATATATGAATGTATGTTTTGTAAATCAAGATATGTATTGAGAAGAAATAAATAGGTGATTTCGCTTACATTAGTATAACATTATGTAGGGTTATGGTCACCCTTAAATATTGTATTCAACAAATAGACACACATATTTGCAGGATATAATCGTTATAGAAATATACTTCGCGTTCCGCGGGCACGGCTTCAGCCTCCTCGGAAGAAATGCACTTCCTACGGGGTCTTCAGACACGTGCTGTTTAACCGCGAAGCTCACGATGAGCTAGTGTCAGCGTTGGCAACAGGACGTTGCCGACTTTAGCTGACCAGGAGTCTCGTATATTTCCTCACTCTATATCTTTATTGTTCGTTTTGCGATGTGTTTAATCCATATAAACTATTTCTCTCTAAACCACATAATATATCCTGCAAAATAGGATTATTTTACTTATCGGGATTGTATTTATGGGTATTTTGGTTTATACTCTATGTATTAGAGAAGACCTTTTTCATGTGTCATATGATCGGGAAACGGGAATTGAGATATAGGTAGGAGGGATTTTTATGGATATCGCTGCAATGTCAGTTGCTTTATCAACGAGTCAAGTCAAATCTGATGCGAACTTAGCTGTAATGAAAAAAGCAATGGACGTATTCGAAGGTCAAAATGCTGAATTAACGGATATGTTACAAGATATGAGCGCAACAGCTCCACATCCAACAGCTGGTCATCACATCGACCAAAAAGCATAAATAAAGAAATGTAGGCTTCCTAAATGAATCAATCTTTTAGGAAGCCTTTTGCCATCTATATTTAATCGTTTGTTTCTTCACCAGTTGAGTCAGAGCTATCATTCACATCTGGCCCATTATTGTTTGTTGCATTATCTTCTTTTTTGTTGATATCTTCATCTTCTATATCTTCATCTAGCTCATCTGTACCAGGATTATCGCCCTCTGGATTTGTAATATCATCGTTTTCATCTACATTATTCTCGTCTTGCTCCATCGGCTCATTCTGATTATTGTTGTCGTTATTCTCCATATCTTTCTTATCATTCGCACCACAACCTGTAATCAGTGCTAAGGCAAATAACGGCATACCTATTTTCAGTAATACTTTTTGCATTTGCTTCACCTCCTGCCAAAGATATTGACACCCTTTAGCATCCCCGATAAGAGGTGAAATATGCAAATCAGTCATTGTAGCGGAAAAATATTGAGAAGATGAATCCTATACACTTAATGCATACATAAATCACAAACGAACGGTGAACCTAAAAAAAGTAGGGAGCTCAATCACTGTCGTTAAGCTCCCTACTTTTTCATTTACTGAATGGCAAACATAATTTCTGCTTCACACGCAACTTCTCCATCAACGGTTGCTCGTCCTTTACCTTTACCAATCGCACCTTTTAATCTTGTAATTTCAACTTCAAGCTTTAATTCATCGCCTGGTTTAACTTGTCGTTTGAAACGGCATTTATCTACCCCAGCGAGAAATCCTAATTTCCCTTTATTTTCTTCTTTTTGTAACATCGCAATCGCTCCAACCTGTGCTAATGATTCAACGATGAGCACACCTGGCATAACTGGATATTCTGGGAAATGTCCTTGGAAAAACGGCTCATTAATCGTCACATTTTTCACACCGACTACGCGTTTGCCTTCTTCAACTTCCAATACTTTATCCACTAATAAAAACGGATAGCGATGCGGAATAATATTTTGAATCTCTTGAACGTTTAAACTCATGCTTCTCTCTCCCTTAGCTTATGCTATGTCATATTTTATATACTGCCCATTATTATAACAAAAGAATGTTTTGAATGTCTGATATTAGGATAAAATAAAAGTATATCACAGCTTTGCCATCTTACACATAAAAGGAGGGATTCTGATGCTTTGGACAATACTTGTCATCTTACTCATCTTATGGTTGCTCGGATTTTCCTTTAAAATTGCGGGTGGCTTTATTCACATTCTACTTGTGATTGCACTCATTGTATTGATTTATCGTTTAATCGTGGGCGCCAAACATTAACCCTCTATGCTTACCATATAAAAAGCATCTATTCCATCGTACGTGCCAATATGGCGATTGGGATAGATGCTTCATTTATATAAATTTACGGGCGATTCACAAGGTCATAAATTTTCCTCCACGTTTCTACTTTCAGAGCGTCTAGAGGATCACCATCACCTAGAGAATAGCCTACAATCGCACCTGCTATGAGCGCAAGTATCGCAAAAACGATGAGTAGTAAAAGAATCATCCACCAAGAAAGAAATTTACGCTTTTCTTTTTTCTCAGCTTTTTTCGCTGCCTTTTGCTCTTTTTTCGTTAAGGCTTTCTCTTCAGCTTGGTCTTTTTGTGCCGTTTGTTCCTTTTGAACTTGGCCATTGGACTGCTGACGTTTTTTATTTTTTGTTTTTTGTTTTTCAGATGTTGTAGCTGTTCGCTTCATTGATTTGGTTTCCTTTTCTCCTACAAGTGCAGCTGCTGCTTCCTCACGATCCCATCTCTTCGTAGTTGCTTCATTTTCATCTTTTGCTTGATGACGCTGTGAACGACGCGTTTTTTGTGCCGCTTTTTCACCTTCTGCAAGTGACGCTTTAGAATACACTTTTGTGTTTCCTGAATCAGTTGCTTCTGCCTGCTGGGTTTGTTCGGCTACCTTGTCCTGTTTACGCGCTTCATTCCACTTGTGGAAGGCGAGCTTTTTAGCAGCAATCCATTCACCAAAGGTTTGTTTCTTTTCTTGTTTTCGCTCAGCTCGACTTGTCGCTTCTCGTTCAGTATGCTCATGTTTTATATGTGAATTCGCCTGAGGCGACGAATGTGATCTCGTTTTAATCGCACGGGTCGCTCGTTTTGGCTCAGTTTGTGTGTCTGCTTGTTCATGTAAGAGCTTACCGCGGCGTTTTTCTTTGCGTTCTTTTCGTGTTTCGGAAATTGAATGATTCGGGTTATCAACCATCTAGATGAACTCCTTCGTATATTGCTTCCTTTCATAATAAGGCAACTCGTTGTATAGCGCAAATTTTTTAGAATTGTCCCTTCATAGTATACGATACAAATACGAATTTTTTGTTAGCGTTCAGCTATTTTTCAATTATTTGAGATATAAAAAGTGTTTCTCCATTAAATGAGAGAAACACTTCGCTGCACTATTTATCGTAATTGGTTGATTAATCCGTTCATTTGGTCACCCATCGTTAAGGTTCGTGCATTAAACTCATAGGAACGTTGTGCGTTTACCATATCCGTCATTTGCTCGGAAAGATCGACGTTTGATTGTTCAAGCGCACTCGTTTCTAGAACTTTCGTGTTACCTGCATTTGCAACAGGCGTGAACACATCTGCTGCTTCTACATTCGCTTCATCAGGTAGACGGAACATATTATCACCAGCTGCTTCTAGTAGGCGTGGACGTTCGGCTTTGACGATTGCTAATTGGCCGAGTACTTGTTCCTCACCATTTTGGATACCAATGACTTGTCCACTATCGTTGATGTTCACGTCATCGAGATTAGCTGGGACTTGAATCGGTCCATTCGTTCCTAGAATTGGATCACCTTCACCATTCACTAAAAGAGATGTATTGTCATTCACTGGACTTAAATAAAATGCGCCGTCACGTGTATAACGTACTTCTTCTCTTCCATCTACGGTCGTTTGAACTTGGAAAAGGTGATCTTTATCAAGTAAAGCAACGTCCAAAGCACGATCTGTCTCTTGAATGCTACCTTCGGCTAAATCTAAATGAACGCCACCGAGTCGTGCACCTGTTCCAGTTCGAATCGCGTCAGGTGTTAAACGACCTTCTGCATTTTCTGGAGCCGATAAATTATTAATCTCACGAAAAAGAAGAGATGAGAATTCTGATTGACGGCTTTTATAACCAGTCGTTTGGCTATTGGCCATATTATGACTTATATTATCGAGCTTGTTTTGCAACTGTCCCATCGTCACAGCTGCTTGAATCATCATTTGTGACATCACTCATCCTCCTATCCGATTCGACCAATTTCTGAAACGGCTTTCCCCATACTTTCATCATATGCTTTTAACACTTTTTGATTGGCTTCAAATGACCGATACGCATTCATCATATCTGTCATCGTCTGTGTCGCATCGACATTCGATTCTTCTAATGCACCTTGTGTAACGTTGTAGCGCGCATTATTCGGTACTGCAGCCGCTTCACCAGCAAATAAATCATTGCCTTCTTTTGTTAATTGGTTCGCATCCGCTGCATATTGCAGACCTAATTGCACCTCTGTACCATCATCTAACACAAGGGTACCATCAGGTTCGACTGTGAATTCTAACTGATCTGTTTCAATTGGATTACCAGCTGTATCTAATACATATAATCCTTGGTTATTCACGAGCATACCGTTTTCATCTACTGTGAAGTTCCCGTTTCGTGTATAACGTTCTTCACCAGCTTCATTTTGCACGGTGAAGAATATACTTCCTGTCTCATCTGGCAAATCTGCTTGTGTAATGGCCATATCTGTCGTTGATCCTGTTTCACGCAGATCTCCTTGTTGCCAATTCGGTATGGTTTCCTGTACGTACGCCCCCGTATTCAACGCGCCGAGTAATTGTTGGGTCGGAATGTTAAGTTGACGTTCCGTTGGGATATTTTTCGATCCGATTTTTTGCATGAGCATTTCTGGGAATGCTCTCACAGGCGTTTGATCTGCACGATATCCAGGTGTATTTGCATTTGCAATATTATTTGACATCGCTTCTTGGCGTCTTTGTTGAGCAATCATGCCACTAGCTGCCGTATAAAATCCTCTTAGCAAAGGAATTCTCCCCTTTTGGTGGATTTATCAATTCGTCATTTTCCACTTTATACTATTTATCGGTATATTCGGTATAGTTATAAAGGGTTTATGGAAATTAATTTATGTTATGTTTTTCCACCTTGTCGATATTTTCAAGCATCATACCTGTTCCTTTAGCAACGCAATTAATCGGCTCTTCAGCAATCAGTACCGGTACTTTTAATTCATCAGCAAGCAACTGATCAATACCATGAATCATTGAACCGCCACCTGTTAAAATCACACCACGGTCGATGATATCAGCTGATAATTCAGGTGGTGTACGTTCGAGAACTGCTTTAGCAGCCTGAACAATAAGCACGACTGATTCACGAAGGGCTTCTTCTATCTCTTTAGAATTTACTGTAATGGTACGTGGTAAACCATTTACCATATCACGCCCACGAATCTCAATCTCTTCATGGCGCGAATCTGGAAATACGGTAGCCACTTCTTTTTTAATCGTTTCTGCAGTACGTTCACCGATTAGTAATTTATATGTCTTTTTAATATAGTTCAAAATTTCAAAGTCAAATTTGTCACCAGCCATTTTAATCGACTCTGACGTCACAATATTCCCCATCGAAAGCACTGCAATATCTGTCGTTCCACCACCGATGTCTACGACCATATTCCCACTCGGTTGGAAGATTTCCATTCCTGCACCGATCGCTGCCACTTTCGGCTCTTCTTCTAAATAAACACGTTTACCGCCAGATTTCTCTGCCGCTTCCTTAATCGCTCTTTGCTCGACTTTTGTAATGTTTGTCGGGCAGCAGATAAGCATTCTCGGTTTAGAGAATAAGCCTTTTACATTAATTTTATTAATGAAGTGACGTAACATCGCTTCAGTTACATCGAAATCAGCAATCACTCCATCTTTTAATGGACGAATCGCTTCAATATTACCTGGCGTACGACCAACCATACGGTAAGCCTCTTCACCTACTTCCAATACCTTACCAGTAATGCGGTCCATCGCCACAACAGCTGGTTCGTTTAGAACAATTCCTTTACCTTTTACATGAATTAAAACATTTGCCGTCCCTAAGTCAATTCCTATATCTCTTGCAAACATCAATCTAACTTCCCCCACATCTTTTTACTCATAAATTAACACATTGTATAGTTTCGTCTTCTAATAATATATCTTACCATATAAATCAAATTATAACTTTAGAAATCTCAAAAATATGTATGTAAAAAGTAAAAATGTTGGGACATTTGTCAGTGATTTGACCAAATGCAACTGTATGAATTATAGTCGTAAAGTTTTATAAATCAAAACGATTCCAATCATATATATGTATGATCAGAATCGTCTTCGTTTTAGATTCGGCAAATTGAATGTTACGTAAGAGTTTTGGGGTTGATATTTGTTTTCATATGAAGTGAGGGTTTTGCAAGGGCTGAAGTTTGTTTGTTTTTTTCATTGGAGGCCTCGTTATATTTTTTACGAGTGGCTTCTCCACCTCGAAGATGTCGAATGGATTTGTGATATTCCAAGATTTCTTTTACTTCTTTACTAAGGGCGGGGTTAATTTTTGGTAGTCTTTCAGTCAAATCTTTGTGGACGGTGCTCTTGGAAACGCCAAATTCTTTTGCGATGACACGAACGGTCTTTCTTGTTTCAAGTAAATATTGACTGATGCGCTCTGTCCTATCCTTAATGTAATCATGCACACCATTCGCCTCCCTATGTTGTAATAACCGAGGTGTCCCTTTCTTCCCGAGACCAGGTGTGGGTGTATAGCGTTACTTTTTTGTTTGGGAAATCATTTCTTTTTTGATAAACATTTTGTCATATGCCAAAATGTTATCGTCTACGTATTCAATTCAGGTGGTGCTGTATTATTGCCATGACTTCAAAAATCACACATGTCTCACCCCAGTGATTTTTGTGGAATGCTTGATTATTAAAATGTATGATTCAAGTGACAGCTTTATGAAACCAATTCGTTGATGAACGATAAAAAGCGCTACATTCAACTGTTTATTGAACGTAGCGCTTTTAAATGACTTAGGATTCATCTGATTTATCTTCATCTTTCGCTTCATCGTCTTGATCTGTTTGACTGTTCTCTTCCTCATCACTTGATTTCGTCTCGTCTTCTTTTGCTGCGTCATCAGATTCTTGATCTGATTCATCAGTAGTTGACTCTTCTTCCTTGTCTGCATCTGCTTCATCTTTTGTATCAGATTTATCCTTAGCTGACGTATCATTGTCATCTTGTTGTTTCATCGATTCTGTTTCTTCTTTTTTAGGATCGTCTGCTTTATCTTCTGTTTCTTTTTCTTCTTCATTCTTTTCTTCTTTTAGATCATCCAGCTTAGAAAGGGGTTGGTTAAAGTATTTTTCTGGATCAACTTCTGTTCCATCTTTTCTCAGTTCAAAGTGAACGTGAACCCCGTCTTCTTTTGTGAATAAGTTTTTGCCTGAAACACCAATGGTTTCACCTTGTTTGACTTCGTCGCCCGCATCGACTTCAACATCTCCAAGGCTTGCATAGTATGTTTTGACGTCATCCTCATGGGACAAGACGACGACATTTCCTAATAAAGGATCTTCTTTTACTTCAACCACTTCACCGCTTAAAGAAGCCACTACATCAAATGTAGAATCGTCTTCTTTTTTGATGCCAATTCCCGTTGATTGATAATAGCGATCGTTGTATAAAATAAGTCCATCTTGCTGCTCTTCTTCCTTCGCTTCATAATCATAAAATTTCGTCACAATCTCTGCTTTTTCATTCTCTTCGATTGGCATCTTAATTGTCTCTTGTTGATCCATTACGGATTCTGAATCCTTGTCATCATCATGCATATTCGGTACATAATCATCTTCAACTTCTTCTGCGACATCTTTGATTTGATTATCTACATTTTGATACCAGACGACAACTGTCAATAAAACAGCAGCAATCGTAATATATACTGCGGGGAAAAACCATTTCTTCTTTAGAAGCTCACTCCATTTATTTTTCGGAGTTTGTTCGTTATCTTTTTTCATCTGTCCATCACCTCAGCACCATTGTGAACAGAAAAAAAGGAATCTATACATCATTTGAGATTTTTCTCAAAAAATAGATTCCTCATGGCTCCCTTATTTTTTTACGAGTGCAGGTGTGGCTTCTTTGATGGAACGAATTTCGATATCTTGATAGTAATAGTTGATAATATCTTTATAACTTTTCCCTTCCTTCGCCATGCCGTTTGCCCCGTACTGACTCATCCCAACACCATGACCATAGCCTTTTGTTTTGAGGACAATATGATTTTCTTTCTTTTCAATTTCAAAATCACTTGAAGGTAAATTCAGTTTTTCGCGAATTTCACGACCTGTAAACGTTTCATTTCCGATTTGTACAGAATCTACTCTTCCGCTCTTCGTACGTGCCACTTGGATGGCTTGTGGCTCAACGGCATTGGCGCCAACTCCCAATATGTTAGAAAATTCAGCAGCTGTCACAATTTCTTGGTTATAAAATTCCGGAGATTCTTCATCCCACGGACTTTTGACACTTCTTAAATAAGGCAATTTATTATCCCAGTAATCCTCTGAGTTCTCGGTGTAACCGTTACTCGTTGAGAAAAATGCCGGTGTGATCGGTTCTTTTTTATGTGTAATGATTTCACCTTTAGTTGCGGCAACCGCCTTTTCTAGCTTTTTCATATTTTCCTCGTAGTCTGAACCCCATACTTGGCGTAGTTCCTCATCATTTTTATAAACTTGGTGCTCTACACCATCGGTCACCTTTTTCTTCCCTTCTTCACCATCCACCGTTAAATGATTGATGATATAGGTGCGTGCTGCCAAGGACTGAGCTTTTAGGGCTTCTTCTTCAAAAGCAATCGGCATTTCCGAAGCGACAACCCCTTTTACATAGTTTTCAAGTGAGACATCCTCAACCTGATTCGTCGCTTGACGTTCGACACTCACTTGAAGTGTTTGATCGTCTTCTTCTATTTTTTTCTTCGCTTCATGCTGTGGTGCTGCTTTTTGCTCTGATGCACTTTCTGCCTTAGAATCAGCATTTGAAAAGGGTACGACAATTAAAGCTGGAATGATCAAGATGATGAGACACATAAAACTACAGATATACACGGCTGGATGTTGCCACCATTTGCATTTACTAGAATATGCTGATTTTCGGTGCTTCTGTAGTTTTTGTAATGCGCGTTGTTTCATAGCATGGCTTGTTTTGGACTTTGGTCGTTGAAAGGGTGTTTTCTTCATGTGTCGCCTCCTAAACGTTCTATCAATGATTCCTATACTAAAACCTATGTCGTAAAGGGATTCAATAGAACAGAAAACGAGAGGCCTATTGTAAAAACAATTAAAAAGCATATGTTGAAGCCATTACTAGTGGATTATATTCAAAACGAACAACGGATATTTGGAGTAAGGACATATACTCTGTTATCTATTGTTCGTTTTTAATAAATGGCTGGCATGCGACTTTTGAATGTTATGATGATTGGACGGCTGGTTCGATGCTAAGTTGTTTTTGATCTGTGGATAATGCCGCCGAAACGCCAAACGGAATCGCAAAATGTGGTTGGCAATGTCCAATTTGGAAGCCACTCATCACTGGAATACCGAGATCACTTAAATAATGCGTAAAAATTTCTTGCAACGTAAATGCCGGCCGGTCTGTTTTCGGCTCTGATTTTGCAAAGTCACCAAGTACAATCCCTTTTAGTTGATTGAGTTTTCCAGAATATCGTAGTTGCTGTAACTTGGAATCAATTTGGTACGGCTCTTCATTAATGTCTTCTAAAAAGAGAATCTTATCTTGCAGATCAATTTCATAAGGTGTGCACAATGTACTCATCAATAAGGTTAAATTACCCCCAACCAATTCTCCCGTTGCTTCACCTGCTTGGATAACCGTAAGCTCAGAAATCTCTTCATTGTACATTCTTATCATTGGCGTAAACAATTGATTGAAGCCAGCTAATGTAATATCCGGATCATTTTTACCATTACCGAGGTCAGAAGCAATCATCGGTCCATGGAAAGTTACCAGTCCCGTTTGTTGACGGATCGCGGTATGTAAATACGTTAGATCACTAAAACCCCAAAGAATCTTCGGATGAGCTTTCACAAGACTATAATTAATATGCGGAATAATTCGCCCACTTCCATAGCCACCACAAGCGAAAAAGATCGCTTTAATGTTTGGATCCTTAATCATTTTATGAAAATCAGCTAATCTCGCCTCATCTGTTCCTGCAAAATAAGCATGAGTCTCTTCAATATGGTCCCCTAGCTCAACACGTAGGCCCATCTCTTCAAGAAACGGGATACCTGCATGTAATTCTGCCATTTTAGGTGGACTTGATATGGCAATCACACCGACAGTGTCTCCTTTGGATAATGGTTGTGCCAACATGTAAAACGCCTCCTTAATAGATTCTTTTGTATCCTAAAAACAGATGGTGCAAAAATGCGCCATCTGTTTTACTCGGATAATTGTATTATATTAAATGACAAATGCTTTATTAAGTAAGTTCTTCTGGAATTTGACCACTTAGAAATGCTGGTGTTGAAAACGGTGGAATCGTATCTCCTTCGCTATTCACACGTTCAATATCTGCACCAAGTAAGCCTAATTTTCCTGATAATTCTACATAGCCACGATCTAAATGTTTCAGTTCAGTCACTCTTGTATAACCATCTGCGACAAGCCCTGCTAAAATTAATGCAGCAGCCGCACGTAAGTCTGTTGCTGCTACTTCAGCACCTTGTAGTTGGCGATTGCCTTCAATGATCACACTGCGACCTTCAATTTTCATATGTGCATTCATGCGACGGAATTCTTCTACATGCATAAAGCGATTTTCGAAAACAGTTTCTGTAATCACACTCGTACCTTCAGCACAGAGCATCATTGTCATCATTTGTGACTGCATATCTGTTGGGAAACCAGGATGTGGTAATGTTTTAATATCAACAGCCTTCAATGTTTCTGGACCAATGACACGAATCCCCTTTGTTTCGCCAGCGATGACATGTGCACCCATTTCTTCTAGCTTCGCAATTACCGATGTTAAATGTTCTGGAATTGCATTTTCGATGAATACATTTCCTTTAGTAATCGCTGCGGCTACCATAAATGTTCCCGCTTCGACTCTATCGGGAATTACATGGTGTTTGGCACCGTGTAATGTTTCCACACCGACAATACGAATCGTTTCAGTTCCAGCACCTTCAACATGTGCACCCATGCTATTTAAATAATCAGCTAGGTTTACAATCTCAGGCTCTTTAGCACTATTTTCAATAATCGTTTCGCCATTTGCTAATGCTGCGGCCATCATAATATTCTCTGTTGCGCCGACACTAGGCATATCTAGATAAACTTTTGCACCATGTAAACGACCTTCTGAACGTACTTCTACATATCCATTACCTACTTCAACAGATGCACCCATTGCTTCAAAGCCCTTTAAATGTAAATCAATCGGGCGAGAACCAATCGCACATCCGCCTGGCATTGCGACATTTGCATGACCGTAACGTGCAAGTAATGGTCCGAGCACCAATACCGATGCTCGCATTTTTCGTACATACTCAAAAGGAGCTTCTGTCTCTAATTCTCTTGATGCATCAACATGGATTGTATTTTTATCAAATACGACGTCTGCATTTAAATTTTTCAACACTTCATTAATCGTAAAAACGTCTGCAAGAACAGGTACATCTTTAATTTCACTTTTACCCTCACTCGCCAAAATACTAGCGGCAATTATCGGTAAAACTGCATTTTTCGCACCCTCTACGCGTACAGTACCTTCTAATTTCCGCCCGCCTTTTACAATAATTTTATCCATATTTTCTATTCTCCTTAACATCTGATGTCACTCATATTAGTATTAATATTCACTAATTAAGATAGGTGTTCCAATAATCATGGTTGTTCGGTTATTCATATCTTTTGTTAAAGCGAGCTGTGTATTCACAGTATGCCCCTTTATTGTAAAATACGAATCCCATTTTGGACTGTACCCGTAAATTAATTTTTTATTCATATTTGTGGTAATGTCTTCATTTTGTGTAACTTTTGCTTCGAAATTTAGTGTTTTATTGAGTTTTTCTAAAATTTTACTATCATCTATTATATCATCAGAACTTGACTTGATACAAGCATATTTTTGCACAGCATTCGTAAAGATTTTTTTCTCAAGAAATTGCTTCGTATTTATAAAAGCCTCTGACCTGATTGAATCGCTATGAATCCCCTCCACACTGACTGTTGCCTGAACTTGTTGTGTTTTTTTAGACAGAACCACCTCATATGTTTCGGTGATATGTTCTTTTTTCTGTGTGTGTATCAGCGAATATTTAATAGATTGAGTTGTTTCAGTACGTTTTACATTTCCTTTTTTGTTCAATATTTCGATTATATCATGTAATGAATTGATTTGTATCTTTTCTTTATAAATAACATTCCATGCTTCTACTTCAAAATGTGTTTGTTCCACTACATCTAGTAAACGTTCTATTTCGTGATCATCGTTCTGACTACCAAACACTGTTGTCACACTTAATCCAAAACAAATCATACTTAGTATCACTAATAACTTCCTCATAAAAAATCCCCCTAACCATTCCGTGTTAACAGTATGGAAAGGGGGAATCGTCTTTATACGAGACAAATGCCGACAGCGTTTTCATAGCATACGCCACATTAAAATAAATAAACGAGGTCTTTAGACCATTGTAGAACTTGAAGGAAAAAGTTACTGACGCCCGTTCCGATGACAATCGCGATAAATAAGAGTAAAATTTGCGCTTCTTTTTCACGACCTTTTCTAATTAACGGAGCAAAATTTATACATGTAATCAATTTCCATGCTAAATACATAAAAATAATATGTGAGACAAGGCTAATTAATGCCGTTTGTCCAATTGCGTTCAAAATATCACCTACTCAATCTAATCTTAATTATTTTTTGAATATTGCTAAACATTTCCCGGGAAATATCGACAATATTAAACAAGTATTTCCTAAGTTTACCTGTTTCTCTTCGGTCAAGCCAATAGGAAGCTTCCACTAAATGTGAAAGCTTCCTATTTTTGTCAGGAAATGTCTAAACGATTGAGCGCACGTTTTAAAGCGAGTTCTGCACGATGAAAATCTACTGTATCTTGTTGTGATTGTAATCGTTTTTCAGCTCTTTCTTTCGCTCTTTGGGCACGTCTCACATCAATATCCTCTTCAGTTTCTGCGGCCGTTGCGAGAATTGTTAATTCATTATGACTCATTTCTACAAATCCACCCGTCACCGCAACATGTTTCGTGTCGTTTCCATTTTTCAGACGAACAACGCTAATGGCAAGAGGTGCAACGAGTGGAATATGATTCGGCAAAATACCGAGTTCCCCACTTGTTGCGGTGACACTTACCATTTCATAATCTTCAGTAAGAATGGGTCCGTCTGGTGTAACAATTTCAACATGTAAAGTTTTCATCGCAGCCCCTCCTCTTTCGTCCGGTCAAAACATACTTTTTACATAACGTTTACGATATGCAGCTATAGATTAAGCACATCCTGCAGCCTTGATTAAACGTTCATTTTTTCTGCTTTTTCGAGTACGTCTTCAATCGGTCCAACGAGTCGGAAGGCATCTTCTGGAATATCATCATATTTTCCATCGAGTAATTCTTTAAAACCTCGAATGGTTTCTTTAACAGATACGTATGATCCAGGTTGTCCTGTAAACTGCTCGGCAACATGGAAGTTTTGTGATAAGAAGAATTGAATACGTCTAGCTCGTGCAACGACTTGTTTATCTTCATCAGATAATTCATCCATACCTAAAATCGCAATAATATCTTGCAATTCGCGGTAGCGTTGTAACGTTCTCTGTACTGCTGTTGCTACTTCATAATGCTCTTGTCCAACGATTTCCGGGTCAAGTGCACGTGAAGTTGATGCAAGTGGATCCACCGCTGGATAAATCCCTTGCTCGGTCAATTTACGGTCTAAATTTGTCGTTGCATCCAAATGCGCAAATGTCGTAGCTGGAGCCGGGTCCGTATAGTCATCGGCTGGTACGTAAATCGCTTGAATCGATGTAACAGAACCTTTATTTGTTGACGTAATCCGTTCTTGTAATTGACCCATTTCCGTTGCAAGTGTTGGTTGATACCCTACAGCTGAAGGCATACGCCCTAGTAAGGCTGATACTTCGGAACCAGCCTGCGTAAACCGGAAAATATTATCAATAAATAGGAGCACGTCTTGATTTTGTTCATCACGGAAATATTCCGCCATTGTCAGTCCTGTTAAAGCAACACGCATTCTCGCTCCAGGTGGCTCGTTCATTTGCCCAAAGACCATGGCTGTTTTTTCGATAACACCGGAATCCTTCATTTCGAAATAAAGGTCATTTCCTTCACGTGTTCTCTCACCAACCCCAGCAAACACAGATAGTCCCCCGTGTTCTTGAGCGATATTATGAATAAGTTCTTGAATCAAAACTGTTTTCCCTACACCAGCTCCACCAAAGAGACCGATTTTACCACCTTTGATATAAGGTGCTAGTAAGTCAACAACCTTGATTCCCGTTTCAAGAATCTGTGTTTCTGTCGCTAAGTTTTCAAATTCTGGTGGTTCACGATGAATCGGATCACGTCTGACATCTTTACCAACAGGTTCATCTAAGTCGATTTCTTCCCCGAGTACGTTGAAAACGCGACCTAATGTCTCATCTCCAACCGGAACAGAAATTGGCGAACCTGTAGGGTGTACAACTGATCCACGTTGTACGCCATCTGTAGAAGACATGGCAATCGTTCGAACAGAGTGATCACCAAGATGTAATGCTACTTCTAATGTGATCGAGCGTTCTTCCTCGCCTTCTCTTGCTTGACGAGTTATTTCTAAAGCTTCATATATCTCTGGGAGTGTTCCCTCTTCGAATTTCACATCGATTACAGGTCCCATTACTTGTGTCACATATCCTGTCGTCATTCATTTTCCTCCTACATCTCGCTCATTTGTCCGTTCTATTCAAGTGCTGCGACACCGCCGATGATTTCAGTAATCTCTTGAGTGATTTCTGCCTGTCTCGCTCTATTATAAGACAAGGTTAAATCATCAATCAGCTCATTCGCATTATCTGTCGCCGTTCGCATCGCTGTCATTCTTGCAGCATGCTCACTTGCTTTACCATCTAGAAGGGCACCATAAATTAAGCTTTCTGCATATTGTGGAAGTAATTTATCTAATAAGGCTTCTTCACTTGGTTCATATTCATATAAACCAGATGTTGTCGTTTCCGCCTCTTCTATATGTTCAATCGGTAAAAGTTGATCTACTGTCACTTCTTGAGAAATCGCACTGACATAATGATTATAAATTACATTCAGTTCATCAATTTCCTCGTTTGCGTACATATCAACTGTTTCTGTTACGAGTTCCTGCGTATCTTTATAGCTTGGTTGGTCCTGTAAACCGAGAACACTTTTAATCACAGGAATATTTCTCTTCCTGCAATATTCATAACCAATTTGACCGAGTGCAATGACAGCATACTCATCCGCTGTAGTATGTCTTTCGTTAATAATTTGTGTGAGCTTCCGTAAGATATGGCCGTTATAAGCCCCAGCTAATCCACGATCTGATGTAATGATCAGGTAACCCGTTTTCTTAACCTCACGATGCATCAACATGGGATGTGTATGATTTTGGCTTCCCCCTGCAATATGGGCGACAACTTCTTTGATCTTTTTACTATACGGTAAGAAAGATCTTGTATTTTGTTGTGCCTTATTCATTTTAGAAGTCGAAACCATTTCCATTGCTTTTGTAATTTGTTTCGTATTCGATGTCGAATCAATTCGGTTTTTGATTTCTCTAAGAGATGCCAAGCACGTTCACCACCTTTTAAACAGCACATTTCACTAGATTATGCGTTTTCTTTTGGAATAAATGTCGCTTTAAAGTTTTCGATTGCTTGGTTAAAGTCAGCTTCTTCTGGTAACTGACCTGTTTCACGAATTGACGTTAAAATCTCTTTTGCGTTTTCGTCAAACCAAGCATACATTTCTTCTTCAAAACGTTCGATATCGTTCACTGCGATATCATCCAAATATCCGTGTGTTAAGGCATAGATAATAGCTACTTGTTTTTCAACAGGTAGTGGCTTATGCAATCCTTGTTTCAACACTTGTACTGTACGTTCCCCGCGATTTAGCTTCGCTTGTGTTGCTGAGTCTAAATCAGAACCGAATTGTGCGAATGCTTCAAGTTCACGGAACGATGCTAAGTCTAGACGTAGTGTACCGGCAACTTTTTTCATTGCTTTAATTTGGGCAGATCCCCCAACACGTGAAACAGATAAACCGGCGTTAATCGCTGGTCTTACACCTGAGAAGAATAAGTCAGATTGTAAGAAGATTTGGCCGTCTGTAATCGAGATTACGTTCGTTGGGATATAGGCAGAAATATCACCAGCTTGTGTCTCAACGAATGGCAATGCCGTTAAAGAACCGCCGCCTTTTTCATCACTGAGCTTCGCTGCACGTTCTAATAAACGTGAATGTAAATAGAATACATCCCCAGGGAACGCTTCTCGGCCTGGTGGACGACGAAGTAACAGCGACAGTTCACGATAGGCAACAGCTTGTTTAGACAAGTCATCATATACAACAAGTACGTGTTTACCGTTGTACATAAACTCTTCGCCCATCGCAACCCCTGAATACGGTGCTAAGTATAATAATGGTGCAGGGTCTGATGCACCTGCTGAAACGACAATCGTATAATCTAATGCACCATAACGGCGGAATGTCTCAACCGTACTACGAACCGTTGATTCTTTTTGTCCGATGGCAACATAGATACAAATAATGTCTTCTTCTTTTTGATTTAAAATGGTATCAACCGCAAGTGTTGTTTTTCCTGTCTGTCTATCCCCAATAATAAGCTCTCTTTGCCCTCTTCCAATTGGAACGAGCGCATCAATTGCTTTTAGACCTGTTTGTAGAGGTTCGTCTACTGATTTACGATCCATTACACCTGGAGCTTCTGCTTCAATTGGACGTGTTTTTGTTGAATGAATTGGGCCAAGACCATCAACTGGTTGACCTAATGGATTCACAACGCGACCAATTAAATCTTCTCCAACAGGAACTTGCATAATACGACCTGTTCTTCTTACTTCATCGCCTTCTTTAATTTCTGTATATGATCCGAGGATTACAATCCCGACGTTTGCTTCTTCCAAGTTCTGTGCCATTCCCATGACACCGTTCTCGAATTCAACAAGCTCACCAGCCATTACATCATCCAGACCATAGACACGGGCAATACCGTCACCAATTTCAATGACCGTTCCGACGTCTTTTACTTCTAGCTCTGTACTAAATGATTCAATTTGCTGTTTAATCAGAGCGCTAATTTCTTCGGCTTTAATGGCCATCTATGTCACTCCTGTCTACTCATTCAATTGGAAACTTCTTTCCAAACGATTCAAGTTATTTTTCACTGTTCCATCATATACACGATTACCGAAACGAATCTTAATGCCACCTAAAACAGATGGATCAATGATTTCATTTAAACTGACGTCTGTTTTATTCAAGCGTTTTTTAAAGGTTTCAATCAATTGTTCAGTTTGTGCATCGGTTAACGACTTCGTTGTCGTTACGTCAATTCGAGCAAGTCCGCTCTCTCTATCATATTGCTCTTTTACCATATCAATCATCGGAATCATCAAATCCGTACGTTTTCGTTCAACGAGTAGTCGTATTGTATGTACTACATCTTCTGAAATATTCGCAAACGCCGATTCAATGATTGTTGCTTTTTCTTGTTTATGAATATTCGGATGATCTAATAAATCAATTAAATCTGGGTTGTGCTTTAATACTATTTTCACAACTGAAAGATCTTGAATGACCTCATCCAATCTGTCTTGTTCAGCGGCTAGTTGATACAAGGCATCAGCGTAACGCTTAGCTAAAATTGGATTATGCATGGTCTTCACCTAATTGTTTCACATATTCATCGATTAAATCCTTTTGACCATCTTCTGTTAATTCTTTTTCGATGACTTTAGAAGCAATCATCACAGATAGTGACGCAACTTGTTCTTGTAATTCTTGGATTGCACTATCTTTTTCATGTTTAATATCTGCTTGTGCTGATTGTTTAAGACGTTTTGCTTCTTCTTTAGCCGCTTCGATGATTTCTTGTTCTTGCTTGGCAGCGAGTGTGCGTGAGTTTTCCATCATGTCTTGTGCTTCTTTACGCATTTCGCCTAGTCGCTGTTCAGCTTCTTTTGCTAATTCTTCAGCATGTTTGCGGTTTTTCTCAGCTTCTTCTAATTCATTTACTACATATTCTTCACGTTTTTGCATCATGTCTAGTAATGGACCCCATGCAAATTTCTTAACGAGAAGGAGCAAAATGAGAAATGAAATTAACACGACAAGAATATCACCAGGATAAAACCCACCAACTGATGCTTGAATTGGCATGTTTAGTAGTGTAGGCAATTGTTTCACTCCTTTTTCCTCTAAGCTTTATACGCTTTCTATAGATTTCATTGCTTAGAATACGAACATTGCTAGAATCGCAACAACGACAGCAATAATTGGAAGTGCCTCAACTAAACCAATACCGATAAACATTGTTGTCTGTAATTGACTCTTAAGTTCTGGTTGACGACTAATCCCTTCGATTGTACGTCCTACAATTAAACCGTTACCAACCCCAGCGCCTACTGCTGCTAGACCTACTGCAATTGCTGCTGCTAAAATACTCATAATGATTTCCTCCTCGTGGATTACATTTAATTTTTATTAGTGATCGGATGTTACTTTGTGTGACATATAAACCATTGTTAACACGGTGAAAATAAATGCTTGAATCCCACCGATAAATACACTGAATCCTTGCCAGACAATCATCGGAATAAATCCGAATACTCCAAAGACTCCGATTGATGTGGTTAAAGTTAAAATAAGACCTAATAAAACTTCTCCCGCATAAATGTTCCCAAATAGACGTAGACCAAGCGTTAAGGTATTCGCGAATTCCTCTACGATATTAATAGGTAACAAGGCTGGGAAAGGTTCTACATAACTTTTGAAATATGCTTTTGGTCCGCGAAGCTTCATACCGTAATAATGTGTAAGCAGAATGACCATTAATGCGAGTGTTAACGTAACACCAGGATCGGCGGTTGGTGATTTCCACCATAAATTCCCATTGAATTCAACAATGGTCATTAAGCCGAGTAAGTTGGATACGAAGATAAAGGTAATGAGTGTTAAGCCGAGTGGCAAGAACATTTTACCTGTCTTCCAGT
Source organism: Candidatus Avamphibacillus intestinigallinarum (assembly GCA_018711205.1). GTDB lineage: Bacteria > Bacillota > Bacilli > Bacillales > Amphibacillaceae > Avamphibacillus > Avamphibacillus intestinigallinarum. Next base: position 29,398 of record DVIO01000120.1, read on the forward strand.
CCATTGCATCGTTGATAATATTTTTCACAAAATCAACGACCCACTCCATGAAATTCTGTACACCGGTTGGCTTCATCTGGAGCTTCCTTGTTCCAAGTATCGACAAGACGAGCACAATCACACTGGTGACAAGTACCATCGTCACGTTCGATAAATTGAAATCAAGCCAAGGAATTCCAAAGGCATTTTCAACAATCGGTGCTTCATGATCCATTTTTTTCACCTTCTTCATCCGTTTTTAACATTTGGTTTATTACAAGATCTGCATACATTACAATATATGAGGTTAATAAACCGACGAGTACACCTACCATATGAATATGCTCCTGGAAGCGTATCGCAATCAACACCGCTAATATCGCTGCAGCAAATCTAGAGGTCAAACCTAAACCTCGAGGTCTTTCACCCCTAATTACGGCATCTCCAAAGTCATTGACTTTCTTCTGAAGTAACCAGAGATTATATAAACTCACTGTCCCACCTAAAGTTAAGCCTATAAACACTGTGGGATATGGTGAAAAACCAGCACCTAGCACAAAAAAGGCAAGAAGAAAAAACATCCATTTTCTTTGACGGGCCATGATAGTATGATAAGCCTTCATGTATTTCCTTCTCCTACTCTAAATTCACTTGCTCTTCTTACTATGTAGATTACTCAAACAAAAAAGGCCAAAAGCGCTTCCCCATCCATTTTTCTGTTTTCAAAAAAACAATTCATTTGAGATGATTTACACTTTTGACCTTGTATGTTAGTAATCAATTTCTTTAAGAATCATTACATTCCGATAAGCGCATAAAATCGCCTTTAAAAAGTAATGATAATTTCAAGATACATGACTACATTTTGCTTGTCAATTTGTTCGTACCGGTTTTCACAAGTTTTTCACATTTAAAATGAAAGCGTTTGCGAATCCCCTGTTATTCAGATTCTGTTTCTTTTGTATTGGCAATAATTTGAATTTCCACACGGCGGTTTTTCGCACGTCCTTCTTTTGTATCGTTTGTTGCAGATGGTTGATATTCCCCGAACCCTTTTGCACTAAAACTTTTCGGGTCAAGCTTGTCATTTTTTAAAATAAGCTTCATAAAATTCACCGCTCGACTCACACTTAACTCCCAATTTGAATCATATTTCGAATTCCGAATCGGCATGTTGTCCGTATGGCCACTAATGATGACTTCACGTTGCGGTTTCATATAAAGTAGATCTGATAATTCTTTCGCAGTCGATTCGTCCGTATTTCTAACAGAGGCACTCCCTGAATCAAACAATACTGTGTCACGAATTGTAATCAGAAGGCCTTCTTCAGATAAAGATGTTTCGAACTTTTCTGAGAGGTCATTCTGTTCGATATATCCATCTACCCTTTTTTGAACCTTTTTCAGTTCATTTTGTTCTTTTTCTGAATAAAGCTCTTCTGCTTTTTTCTCATCTTGAGCTTCTTTTTGTGCTTTCTTGTCTTCCTTATCTTCTTTCTTATCTTCTGCTGTGATTTCCTTACTCGGATCTTGTGGTGGAATCGCTTCTCCATTATCCACTACACCTTTATCCCCAACAAACACACTATTAAACACTTGAGAGAGTTCCTCGAATTTCTTTGCATCTACGGAACTCATCGAATATAAAACGATAAATAAAGCAAGTAATAACGTTAGGATGTCAGCATAGGGCAAGAGCCATGATTCATCCATACCTTCGTCTTCTCGTTTATTCTTCCGTCTCGCCATCAGGAGCCGCCTCCTTTTGCACAAATGCACGTTCGCGCTCACTTTCTGGTAGGTAAGATGCTAATTTTTCTTCTATGACGCGTGGTGCTTCACCTTCTAATATAGAAAGGATTCCTTCAATCATAATTTCTTTTGCTTCGATTTCAATTTTTGATTTACGTTTTAATTTATTGGCAAAAGGGTGCCACAATACATACCCGGTAAAAATACCGAGCAATGTCGCAACGAATGCAGCTGAAATCGCAACACCTAATTTGTCCGCATCTTCCATATTTCCAAGTGCTGCAATTAGCCCAACTACTGCCCCAAGCACCCCAAGTGTTGGTGCATACGTACCTGCTTGCGAGAATATTGAAGCATTCGCAGCATGACGTTCTTCAATTGAATCTAGTTCTTCACTCATAATCGCGCGAATATAATCTGCGTTTTGACCATCAATGGCAAAGCGTAACCCACGTTTTAAAAACGGATCCTCAATCTCTTCCATTTTTGAATCAAGTGCAAGCAATCCTTCTTGACGTGCAAGCTGTGCTAGTTCTGAAAAATACTGAATCATTTCTCCTACATCCCAATGTTGTTGTTCTTTGAACACAACTTTTAATAACTTGGGGATCTTCTTCACTTCTGAAGTCGGGAACGCAATTAAAATAACTGCAATCGTTCCAAGTATAATAATTAATATTGCTGCTGGGTTAATCAGTGCAGCTGGACTAACCCCTTTTAAAACCATACCTACCCCAACAGCAATAATACCGAATAGCAAACCAATAACTGATGTTTTGTCCATTATTTCTCCACCTGTCTTTAAAAATTCCTATATGTCTTGTATCGGTTTATAGACAAAAATGTGAATAGGGTAGGCGATATTTTTTATGTAAGCTAGGTGAATTATTTCCCATAACCTTCAGCAAAAAAAGAAAGCTATGACACATGATTTTTCAATCTGTCACAGCTTTTTCCAGCCTATTGCGATTTAAATGATGAGTCTTAGTGTATTTGAACCTGAGTCGCACTTGTTTCGTAAGTTCCGTCATTTAATTGTGAGG
>DVIO01000121.1 GCA_018711205.1 Candidatus Avamphibacillus intestinigallinarum
TACGTTCAGCGACACTCGCTGGTGCATATGCTGACCCAATCTATGCCGGAAATGAAAATATGGACGGATGGAAGATGAAAGATTTCCCTGGCCATCAAATGAGTTATATTCAAGATATTGAAAAAGATAAATTCCAAAAAATTAAGCCGAAATCGCTTAGTAGTATGCAGCATGAATAGATTGGTTAAAAAAATCTTATATAACAGAAATTTTTTTGAAAAGGTGATGTAACTTGGCTAAAAAACGTGATAAAGTCGATGTGGTAACAGTAGGTGTAGGCTGGACAGGTGGTATCATTGCAGCCGAATGTGCTAAAGCAGGACTAAAAGTAGTAGGTCTAGAACGTGGTGAAGATCGTGATACGGATGACTTCCAAATGGTGCATGATGAATATCGTTATGCAGTTCGTTACGGATTAATGCAGGATTGCTCAAAAGAAACGATTACATTTAGAAACAAACCGAGTCAAAAGGCACTGCCCATGCGAGAAATGGGTTCATTTCTTCCGGGAACTGGACTAGGTGGTGCGGGTGTCCACTGGAATGGTCAAGTATTCCGCTTTCTACCGTATGATTTCGAAATTAAATCTCAAACGGAGAAAAAATATGGTAAAGATAAGCTCTCATCAGACTATCTCATCCAAGACTGGGGCATTACATATGATGAGTTGGAACCATATTTTGATAAATTTGATAAAGTCATCGGTTTATCCGGGGAAGATAATAACCCGTTCTGGGGGAAACGTTCGAATGATTTCCCAACACCTCCTATGAAAAAAACACCGTTATTGGAGAAATTCGAAAAAGCGACAAAAGCGCTTAAATATCATCCATATATGATGCCATCGGCAAACCTGTCAGAGCAATATAAAAACCCTGATGGTGAAACGATTAATGCGTGTCAATATTGTGGGTTCTGTGAACGATTTGGTTGTGAGTATGGTGCGAAATCTTCACCAAACGTAACCGTTATCCCGACAGCTCAAAAAACTGGAAACTTTGACGTTGTCTTTAACGCAAACGTTGTAGAAATCTTAAAAGATGGTGACAAAACGACAGGTGTTAAATATGTCGATGTGAAAACGGGAGAAGAAGTGATTCAACCAGCAGATATTGTTGTATTAACAAGCTATGTTTTAAATAATGCGAAATTATTAATGGTGTCTGATATTGGTGAACAATACGATCCGAAAACAGGTAAAGGTACATTAGGTAAAAACTATTGCTACCAAATTGGACCTGGTGCAACAGGATACTTTGATGAACAAATGAATACATTTATGGGTGCTGGTGCGTTAGGTATGGCAATTGATGACTTTAATGGGGATTCATTTGACCATAGTGATGTTGACTTTATCCATGGTGCGAACATTCGATTTACACAAACCGGTAAACGCCCAATTGAGACAAATCCAGTACCGTCGGATGTACCGCTATGGGGTAAAGAATTCAAACAAGCATCTGTTAAAAATTATACAAGAACCTTATCAGTTGGTGGAGAAGGTTGTTCAATGCCCCATAAAAACAACTATCTATCGCTTGATGATACGTACAAAGATGCATATGGCTTACCATTATTAAGAATGACGTATAATTTCACTGACCAAGATCGTAATATGCATAAATTTATTACCGATAAAGCAGCTGAAATCATGGAAAAAATGGGTGCTAAAAAGGTAGAAAAAAACGCAGAGCTAGAGGACTATGACATTGTACCGTATCAATCTACCCATAACACAGGTGGAACGATTATGGGGGATGATCCGAAAACAAGTGTAGTGAATAATTATTTACAACATTGGGATGTAGATAATTTATTCGTCGTTGGCGCTGGAAACTTTGCACATAATAGTGGATATAACCCGACAGCGACAGTTGGTGCTTTAGCATATCGTTGTGCTGAAGGCGTTAAGAAATATCATGATAAAGGTGGTTCTTTAGTATAAGGACAAATGGAGAGGATGAAGCAGTATGAGTTTATCAGCGATTGGTGTACCTGGACTCATCATCATTTTAGTGATTGTTTTAATTGTGTTTGGACCACAAAAATTACCAGAAGTCGGTTCTGCAGTTGGAAAGTCTTTATCTGAATTCAAAAAATCAACAAAAGAAGTTTTTGAAGATAAAGATTCCACTGATGAAAAGTAGATGATTGAATGGATCCGTACAGTAAAAAAAATCATAAAATGCTGAGTCCTCTAGATAAAGAAGAACAAGAAGAAGTAGAAAAAGAGACGGAAGAGAATCCCGATGTAGACGAAAAATCAAAAGAACCAGCAACCGAACAAGAACAAGCAGATAAAATTGAAACAAAACGTGAAGAGGAGCCAACAGAAGACGAGGAAAATGCAGCACCACAGCCTACTAAAGTAATGGATCATTTAAGAGACTTAAGGAAGCAATTGGTAAAAAGTGCTGTCGTCTTCTTACTTTTCTTTATTGTGACGTTAAGTACAATCAATTACTGGTTTCCCTATTTAACGCGTGGGCATAAACTGATTATTTTAAGTCCGATGGATGTCATTTCATTTTATACAGCGATTGCAGCGGCACTTGCTCTAGGCTTGTCGATTCCATTTTTAACCCATTTTATTTGGGATTTTGTAAAGCCTGGCTTAAATGAGAAAGAGACGAAATTTTTTAGTTTATATTCACCGATTATCTTCATCTTATTTGTTATCGGTTTAGCATTTGGTTATTTTGTCTTAAATCCGCTTAGTTATTCATTTTTAGTAAAACTTGGTGCGATTAATTTTGATGTGATGATTTCGGCTAGAGAGTATGCCAGATTCTTATTATTGACGACATTACCAATTGGACTCATGTTTGAATTGCCGATTGTTGCGTTATTTTTATCGTCGATTGGCATTTTAAATTCTACGACGATGAAAAAGGTAAGGAAATGGTCGTATATCTCAATCGCAGTCATTTCAGCACTCATTACACCACCTGACTTTATGAGTCAGTTAATCGTATTAGTCCCAATGGTAGGTTTATATGAAATGAGTATCTATCTCGTGACGCGAATAGAAAAGAAAAAACAAGTTAATGAATGGGCTTCTTCATAGAAATCAATTATAAGTACAAAACATATACGGTCTTCACTCTATAATTAGACAGAATGGAGGCCGTATACTGTTTTAACTAGTCAAAAAATATTTTTTGTTATGTAGTTGAACAATATATGAGCATATGTTAATATATACATATAGGAGGTATTCGTGTATGGATGAAAAAGACATAAATATTCAAAGTAACCAGACAGAACAAGATTTAGATGAAGAAACATTATTTGTTGTATCACAAACATTTAAAGCATTAGGAGATAAGACGCGCATTCGTATTTTGCATCTGCTTTTTCAAAAAGAGTGTTCTGTAAATGAAATAGCGGATATCTTAGATTTAAGACAATCAACTGTGTCACATCAACTACGTTTTTTAAAAAATGTGCGATTGGTAAAGTATCGTCGTGCTGGCACAACCATATATTATTCACATGATGATGAGCATGTCATCAACGTATTAGAGCAAATGATTGCTCACGCTAGACATACATGATGAAGTCTTGATTTGATCGTTGTTTGTTTTTTATTCGTTTTTATATGAATATATGTACATATATTGGTTACTTATGTCATACGACGTTAGCAGTTCATCTATCGATACATTGCTGACATCACAGGTGTCCCATATATGAATCATACATAAAGGAGGAGGTATTATCATGAGAGACCTTGTACATGAAGAGCATGAACATGATCATGACCATAGCCATGAAGGTAAATCTGAAGTGATTTTATTCATCGCCGGTTTTGTTGCATTTTTAATGGCTTTATTTATCAATGCAGGTGCGTTAAAAATCTCTTTTTATATCGCTTCATTAGTGCTATCAGGATATCATATTATTATTGAAGGGTTTATCGATACCTTTCAGCAAACCATCAAACGAAAAAGATTTATGCCAAATATCCATATATTAATGACCTTAGCAGCGGTTGGTGCTGTCGTAATAGGAGAATATATGGAAGCTGCGCTACTGATTTTGATTTTTGGTGGGGCACACTTTTTAGAGCATTATGCTGAGGATAAAAGTAATAAAGAGATTACCAACTTAATGAGAATCAATCCTACTTCTGCAAGAAGAATATTGGAAAATGGTAATACAGAAATGGTGGATGTATCTGAACTTAACATTGGTGATAAGCTTTCCATTTTGAACGGGGATCAAATTCCGACAGATGGGATTGTCCTATCAGGAAATAGCTCGGTGGATCAAGCATCCATCACTGGAGAGAGTATCCCTGTTGAAAAGCAAGCTGGAGATGGCTTGTATGGTAGTACAATTAACGGTGATGGTACGCTTGTCATGGAAGTGACAAAAGATAGTTCAGAAACGGTTATTTCTAAGATTATTGAATTGGTGAGCCAAACACAAAGCAATGTTTCTAAAACAGCTGCCTTTATTAAAAAAATCGAACCCGTTTACGTGACAATCATTTTATTATGTACACCTATTTTCTTTTTACTAGGTATGACTGTCTTACAATGGTCAAGTTACGATAGCTTTTACCGCACGATGGTATTTCTAATTGCAACCTCACCTTGTGCGTTGGCTGTTACAGACGTTCCAGCCACACTTTCAGCAATCAGTCATTTAGCAAAACGTGGTGTGTTATTTAAAGGTGGATCTTATTTATCAAATCTGTCAGATCTCACTGCTGTTGCGTTTGATAAAACAGGTACGTTAACGACCGGCAAACCAGTTGTAACGGAAACGTATTTTGGCAACGAGGTCACAGAAGCAGAACAACAACAATTTGAAGAAGTTATTGTTTCGATGGAGAGTAAATCCAATCATCCACTTGCTCAAGCGATTATACAACATTATGAGGATATTCAGCCACTAGAACTGGATGTCGAAAATATCATCGGTGTAGGACTCGTGGCAACTTCTGGCGATACAAGTTATAAAATTGGCAAACCAAGTTCTTATCAAGTCATTCCTGAAGATATTCAAGCGCAAACGAAAAACTTTGAACAAGAAGGTAAAACAGTTGTATACTTCGGTTCGAATGATAAAGTGCTCGCATTGCTAGCGATTCAAGATGTCCCTAAAGAAACATCAAAACAAGCCATTGAATACTTTAAAGATGAACAGATTCATACTGTGATGATTACAGGAGATGCTAAACGAACAGGTGAAGCGATTGGTGGACAACTAGGAATTGATGAAGTACGAGGCAATGTGATGCCAGAGGAAAAAGCGGATATCATTTCAGAATTAAAAGAAACCTATCCAGTCATCGCAATGGTTGGTGATGGTGTGAATGATGCACCAGCACTTGTTAAAGCTGATATCGGTGTTGCGATGGGTGAAGGTACTGATATCGCGATTGATGTTGCCGATGCTGTATTAATGAAAAATGATTTATCAAAATTTGCGTATACACATAAACTTGCTAAAAAACTACGTAAAGTCGTATGGCAAAATATTATTTTCGCTTTAGCCGTTGTTGTTTTCTTAGTCATCTCAAATATCGTAGGACAAATGAACATGACGCTAGCTGTTATTTTCCATGAAGGTAGTACACTGGCGGTGATTTTTAACGGCTTACGATTATTAAAAAGTGTAAAGGATTAAGTGATAGAACGTAATATGACTTAATCCTAAGCTTTTATACTTGAAATACACTACTAGGGTATAGTAATATGAATTTGTAAGAAAAATGTAGGAGGTTATTCACATGGAACAAAATACATTAAAAGTACAAGGCATGTCTTGTGGTCATTGCGTGAACTCAATTGAAAGTAATGTTGGTGAATTAGACGGTGTACAATCTGTTCAAGTTCATTTAGATAAAGGTACAGTAGATGTTGCATTCGATTCAAATACCATTCAATTGGAAAAAATAGCTGATGAAATTGAAGAACAAGGATATGCTGTAATTAAGTAAACGTTAACACCATTCCTTTTGAAAATAATCATGTCAAATATGGCATGATTATTTTTAGAATATACCATCACCACGTATGAGAATATAAAAATGTAGAAAAGAGCCATATACATTATCAAAGCATTGGAGGAGGAATAATGATGAATCATCACCATCATGGACAACACGAATCAAATAAAGACAATGAAATATATGTAGATGTCACATATGAAGATGGAAAACTTTCCATTCAATTAACGAATCAATCTGGTGATGCGCCAGTATTAGATACAACCCATGAAAAAATCATGCATCTTGTCGTCATCAGTTCAGATTTAAATACCTATTACCATTTACATCCAGAAGCAAAAGGTAATGGGACATATGTCCAAACAATAGATTTGGCTACTGGAGAATATAAGATATTTGTTGATGTGAATCCTAAAGGTCTTCACTATACAGTAAAACCGATTGGCATAATAGTAGGTGAATCTTCTGCGGACGACGATAAGCATAAGCTTGTAGCGGATACAAATTTTACAAAGACAATAGAAGGCCATACAGTTGAACTTATGACTGATCCTATTGAGGTTAATAAGGAAGTAACTTTTCGTTTTGATGTGAAAGACGCAAAACCTGAACCTTATTTAGGTGCATTAGGACATGTCATCATAACAAATGAATCTGTTCATACATTTATCCATGTTCACCCACTTAA
>DVIO01000122.1 GCA_018711205.1 Candidatus Avamphibacillus intestinigallinarum
ACCTGCTTTTAAGAAATCGATATAATTATGAATTGCTCCCGGCTTTTTCTTAAGAATACCGTTTGCTAAAGTTGTGGCTGCAGAATATCCAGTTGCATATTGATATACATAATAATTATAATAAAAATGTGGTATTCTAGCCCATTCTAAAGCAATTTCCTCATCAGAGTGCATTGATTCGCCATAGTATTTTTGATTTAAATCATAATACAAATTGGAAAGAACCTCCGCCGTTAAGGCTTCTCCTTTTTGTGCACGTTCATGAATATTATGCTCAAATTCTGCAAACATGGTTTGACGGAATACCGTTCCTCTAAAGCCTTCGAGAAAATGATTTAATAAATACATTTTCTCTTCTTTAGTTTGCGCATTTTCAATCATATATTCATTTAATAACGCTTCATTCGTCGTTGAAGCAACCTCTGCTACGAAAATAGAGTAATCCCCGTAACGAAACGGTTGATTTTTTCTCGTATAATAACTGTGCACCGAATGTCCTAACTCATGAACTAAAGTAAATAAATCATTCAAATTATCTTGCCAATTCAGAAGGATATATGGATTGGTTCCATAGGCACCTGAAGAATATGCTCCGCTTCGTTTTCCTTTATTTTCAACGACATCAATCCAGCGTTGATTGAAAGCCTCTTCTAAAACCTGAGAATAATCCTCACCTAAAGGTTTTAAACCTTTCAATACATATTCCTTTGCTTTTTCATAAGGAATCGTCATATCAATATCCTTTACAAGGGGTGTATATAAATCATACATATGCAATTCATCAACATTTAAAACTTTCTTGCGCAATTCGATATAACGATGTAATAATGGTAATTTTTCATGAATGGCATCAATTAAATGATCATAAACAGATTCAGGTATTTTGTCTGAATCAAGTGCCGCCTGTCTAGCTGAATCATAATGTCTAACATCCGCATAAAAGTTATCTTTTTTCAATACACCGCCCAAAGTTGAAGCAAAGGTATTTTTAAATTGACCATATGTTTCATACATGGCCTTAAAGGCTTTTTCTCTTACTTTACGATCAGGCGATTCCATGAACCCTAAATATTTCCCGTGTGTTAATTCAATTTTTTCGCCTTTTTCATTTTCAATAACTGGGAATGTTAAATCCGCATTATTTAACATTCCAAATGTTTGTGAGGCTGAACGAATAGGGTCAGATACTTTAGCAAGTAATGCCTCTTCTTCTTTTGATAAGATATGTTTCTTCTGGCGCGTAATCTCATCTAATGTTTGCTTATATAATGTGAGCCCGTTCTCTTCTTTTAAAAATTGTTGAATCGTTTGTTCAGGAATCTCTAAAATTTCTGGAACAATGTAACTCATGTGTTGTGAGGCCTCAGTAATGATACTTTCCGCTTTCTGATTCATTGCCTGATAATTATCGTTTGTTGTATCTTGGTCATAGCGCATATGTGCGTACGTGTATAATTTCCCTAGCCTCTCAGATAATTCATCTTGTAATGTAAACATATTTAATAATTGTGTAGCTGATTCTCCAAGCTTCCCTTGAAAGTCAGACATTTTTGAAATGTCTTTTTGTAACTCATTAAATGCTTCTCCCCAATCTTGATCTGTTGGAAAGATATCCTCTAATTTCCAAGTAAGCTCTTCTGGTACATCTTCTCTTACTGGTAAGGTTTGTGTTTCTGCCATATCACATTCTCCTTTTTATACATCCATTTGAAGCGTTTTTAATCTATGGTTTTAGTATATCTGATTTTGCTTCTTCCATGCTCATGTTTTGCTTTCTCTCTTAAGTTCAACTGTTGTAATGCATTTTTAAGCCATATTGCATCACCTTTTACTGATTCTTCCACATTCTGATACATTTCAATCCTTTTTAATATTTGAAATTGATTTTTAGCCTTACGTTTTACATAACCAAGACGCTCTAACAGCATCAAATATTCTTCAACTGGACTAGTCTGATCTAAATGTATCGGACTTAAATGCTTCACAAAATGGGTTTTCAAAAGTAGATGACATTGTTTTAATGTAAATAATGTATATTTAGGCTTATGTAAAAATAGACTGATAATAATTCGACTTTGCCAATTCCAAGGATTTGTTTTCATTTTGTATTGTGTGGATATCGGTAAATAAATCAGTGAGGGAAGTTTTTCAATATGAAGATTTTGCTCGTATAGCCATGTCCGGTATGTTAATTCAGCTCCAAATAATTTTCGTGAAGGACGCGTTCGAAACATGTACTTTTTTCTATTCCATAATGAAAATTGTGCATGAATAGAAAGCTTTGCTTGATTCAGTAATTCTATAAGGGTAAAAGAGCGTAAAGAGCGGATAACGGGTAGAGTAGAATTTTGATGATGCATTGCTGGTAAGATATGTGGGTAAACAATAAATTGTTTTTGTATGGAGCAAAAATAATACAATTGCGGTGCGTAATCTTTAAAATGATGAATACATTGCTTGGTAAATTCATCTAATATTAAATCCCCATTTTGTTTTCGTTTTAAACGGTTCCCGCCTAAAATCCATAGCTGAGCTAAATTCGCCTGTTTATAATCATTCATTCTAGTTTGTAACGTTTTTATATCAATACGGGCACATTGATATTCCAAGACAATCTCTTTACCCCCTAATTTAATGGTAAGATCCGGAGTACGCTTAATACTTGGCATCCATTTTTCTAAATAAACTTCCAATCCTTGGCTTTTAAGCCATTGATATAACAGTATTTTACCTGTTTCATGATAGGTGCCTTCTCCTTTTTGAAGTACACATTGTTGCAATTGTTTATGTGCAAAATGAGGCATAATTTGTTGACCAATCTTTAACACAACTTCTTGTTTACATGACGGACACCAAAAGGTATGCTGTGTTTTCAATTGCTCTAATTGTGTTTTCGAAAATAATGCAGGGATAATCGATTCTCCCTTTTCAGTCATCGCTTGTAACAAAACGTCTCCTCCTTCTTTATATATTATTATCAATACGACTAAAAATAGGAGATTCCTGCTCATTTAGGTAAAGTTGTATTTTACAAGTTATCTTGATACCAAACATCCTTTTTATGTAATATAGATATATAAAAAAAGCATCCATGATGCGGATGCTTTACATTGAAAAATAGGATTGAACTGCTGTGAAAACGTCTTGTTCAAAAATTACCTTACCATATTCTTCTAGATAATATGTTGTGTAGTTTGAATCTTCACCAAATTCAAAGAGTTGGCTAATCAAATTCTCTTGCACTTCATCATTCATTTCATAAGAGAATTCTATGAATAAATAATACTTGTTACGATGAGCATAGAGCTTCGTAGTAATCCCTGCCAAATCTTTTTTGAAATAATGACTGAGTTGGATCACATCTTCAAACGATTCAAATTTAAGCATTAATGTTAAATTTTCATCTTCCTTTTTATCTTCTTTTCTTTTCTTCTCTTGTTTATTCGTCGTTTGGTCTGCAGCTTTATCATCGAGTAATTTGTCAAGTTGTTCGTCATTATGAGGTAATTCAATTGAATCATCTTCAGTTAATAATTCCAATTGTTCACCATTTTTAGATAATTGAGCTTTCGTTACTGTAATTTCCAGTCCCTTGTCCATAGCTTGAACTTGTATCCATAAAGGTCCATCAACATTAAAATCTTCTTTATAATTTACTTCGTCCATCATCTGCCAAAATAATTGTTCACTGCGCTCACGATCATACCAAATTTCTTCTCGTTCAAATCCTCTATCTTCAATGTCAATATACGATATATAAAATTTAATTGTGTTTTCATTAATTCTTTCTATTTCCATTTGTTCCACTCCCCCTTCTTAAAATAAATGTGGACCAAGTTTGATTAAAGTAATGCATGATCATTCGTTTATTTAAATAATATCATGTTAGATTTTCAACCTAATTGTTCACTACATAAACTAAATCAACTCTAGGAAGTATGAAAATGTACCTCTATTATAATGCATACCCTTTTTAAGTCTATTATAACGATTAATACTGTGAGTTCCTAGTATCATATGCAGTAAACCTTTAGTGACTTAGTATTCTAACCTATTTTTAAGAAGTTGTCACGATAAAAGCTTATAATAAACAACAAAAACGCAGCCTCACAAAACAGCTGCGCTTTATCTTTGTATTTAAAATATGTTTAGTGAAATTAGTTGACCATTTGTTGAGCTTGACGTAGTTGGAAAGTACGTACTGTTCTTGGTAAGAAACGACGAATCTCATCTTCGTTATATCCTACTTGCAAACGTTTCTCATCTAAAATAATTGGTCGACGAAGTAAACCTGGATTTTCTTGAATTAAATGATATAAATTTTTAAGCGGTAATTGCTCAATATTTACATTTAATTTTTGAAACACTTTAGAACGTGTTGAAATAATTTCATCCGTTCCATCTTCTGTCATCCGTAATATTTCCTTGATCTCATCAAGTGACAATGGCTCTGAAAAGATATTTCTTTCTGTGAATTCAATATCATGTTCTTCTAGCCATGCTCGAGCTTTTCTACAGGATGTACAACTTGGTGAGGTATAAAGTGTTACCATATAACTTCACTCCTCAATTTTGAAATGTATGATTATGCTCAAATAAGCGATTCATAATCATATGAGTAGATTAAAATTATTTTAATCTAGCCTATATTTAAATTATACTATAATTGTCAAGCAAAAGGTAGGGTAATTGTGAATATTTTACAAACTATTTGCATATCCAATCATGTTTATACAAGCTAATAGTTATGATAACCTATTTTAAATATTTTAAACTCATAATTCAAAAAAACTTCCAAAAATAATCATTATTTTTGGAAGTTTACTATTTCTTAACTTATACATGTTGCAAAATATTTTCAACATCTCTTTCAGTATCATACGTTAATACTTCTTTAGCCGGTTGATACGGTTTTCCATAAATCTCTTTATCTTTATACGTATGAATATCTTCATACATTTTTTTCATTTGTTTAAAAATCATATCTTCTTCTGCTTCGTTTGGTGACCAATATAAAATTTCTAAAACATTTTCTTCATTTGTAGCAAGTGATTTTCGATTATAGTCGATAGATTCCGCATGTTTAAAGCCTAGCTTTTTATAAAAACCTAGACGTTTCTCACTATCTTTATTTCCTTCGTCAATCGGTTCGACTTCTAACAATATTGATTTATTTTTACGTTGTAATTTTTGGATAAGCTGTTTTCCAATGCCTTGTCCTCTTGAAGCTTCTGAAACCCAAACGTAATCAATAAAGATAAAGTTCTTAAACTCTGCATACATCAATACATGATTTGGACCTTCATCTTTATAATACACATCACTTTTTTCATGTAATAAAATATCCATATGCTTTTTTGATTTCATTTCTTCTACTGGAAAATATTCATTTAGCTTTTGATACCAATTCATTTAATTTTCTACCCCTCACTGTTGTAGTACCCTTATTATATCGAATTAAGGGTAGGTTGTTAAATTGCTTATAAGTCGATATCTCACCATTTAAGCTCATTATTCAATTTCTCAGTCATTTATTCTAAGGATAGATAAAAACGCTCCAGTATCGGAGCGTTTACTTGTTTAGTGGCGTATAATCTACATTTTCTGTATATTTATTGCTAGCATTCCATAGTAAGTATTCGTTTATACCATTTTCATGTAATGCTCTAATCTGTGCTTCGACTTCTTTTTTTCCGTATTGCTTCGTTTGGCCATTTGGATATAGCCAAGGTGCTTCAAAGTCTTGTATCCATGGTCTTGAAGTTGGTTTGTTATCTAATTTATCCAACAGTTTATTTTCTAGTTTTGCGTATTCATTAATAATTTTATACGGTTCTTGATCTGGTTTTTCAATACCGAAATAGCTCGTCCAATGACTTGGATATACCATCGAAGAAATAACGTCGACATTCTCTGAGATTTTAGAGAAATTTTGTCCAATACCTGGTGTTTCAGGAATAGTTGCAGCATAGCCAAAGATATCAACCGATACATCTACATCATAAGACGATAATTCTTTATTCGCATATTTCACAAAGTCTGTTACAGCTTCAACACGGCGTTTAACATTGCCTTGCTTGGAGTTTTCATAATCTCCTAATGAATATTCCAATTCTTCATCTTTTGTTTCAAAACCTTCAGGAAAACGTACATAATCAAATTGAATTTCTTTAAAACCTAATTCTGCTGCCATCTTTGCAACTTCCAGATTGTATTCCCAGACCTCTTTATTAAATGGATTTACAAAAGATTCACCTTTTCCGTTCTTCCATACCTTTCCATTTTCTTTAAAAGACCACTCTGGATGTTCTTTGGCAAGTACAGAGTCTTTAAACACGACAACTCGTGCAATCGGATATATTTCTTTTTCTTCTAATGTCTTTAATACTTTTTTGGGATCCTTTATAAAATCATCAGAAGCATTTTTAAATTTTGAATTATTTTTTGGTTTAAATGTTAATTTACCATAGTCTTCTTTGACATCAATCACCATCGTATTTAGCTTCGTACGGTCTACTAAATCCACAAGTTCATTAAAACGTTCTCCACCTGCTGATGGACCTGTCACATAGATTCCACGTACATGATCAGGATATGTAAATTCTAAGCCAGAATCGTATGTAAATCGTTTCATTTGTTGACTATGATCAATCGCCTTAAGCTTCATAGCTCTTTTATGATGATGATGTGCTGTTAATGTTTCCTTAGCAAAAACCTCTCCTGGATACATAGTAAATATCAGTATACCAAATAGTACTATCTTGATTACTGAGTATAAATTCTTCATATAATGACACCGTCTCTTTCTCTACATGTAAAATGATGCTTTGTATTATTATACTTAAGCTGAGTTGCTTCCAATAAATAATATCTGTAATATATAATAATGATATTATCATTTATCTTACCATGGATATATGATTTCAAACGCAATTTTTAGCGATTTTACATAAATTATGGCAATGATAACATTTATAATCAATGGAGGTTTATCATGATGAAAAAGATTTTTTCGGGCATACAACCAAGTGGAACACTAACTATTGGAAATTATTTAGGAGCCATTCAACAGTTTGTTCAATTGCAAGAAGACCATGAATGTTATTTCTGTATTGTTGATGAACATGCAATTACTGTACCACAAGACAGACTGGCATTACGCAAAAACATTCGTTCTTTAGCAGCGCTTTATATTGCTTCAGGAATTGATCCTAATAAAGCAACTTTATTTATACAATCTGAAGTCCCCGCTCATGCAGAACTTGGCTGGATGCTACAATCCATTAGCTATATGGGAGAGCTTGAGCGTATGACACAATTTAAAGATAAAGCAAAAGGAAAAGAAGCTATTCCTTCCGCTTTATTTACGTATCCGGCATTAATGGCTGCGGATATCTTACTGTATCAAACGAATATTGTACCTGTTGGTGAAGATCAAAAACAACATCTAGAATTAACCCGTACACTGGCAGAACGTTTTAATAAACGTTTCAATGATATCTTTACCATTCCCGAGGTACGTATTCCTAAAGTTGGCGCAAGAATTATGTCATTACAAGATCCTACCAAAAAAATGAGTAAATCTGATACAAACCAAAAAGGATTTATCTCTATGCTAGATACACCAAAACAAATTGAAAAGAAAATCAAAAGTGCAATTACAGACTCCGAAGGTATTGTTAAATTTGACAAAGAAAATAAGCCGGGGGTTTCCAATTTATTAACGATTCACTCGATTTTTTCAAATGAATCGATTGAAGACTTAGAATTACGTTATGCAGATGAGGGGTATGGACAATTCAAACAAGGTGTAGCAAATGCCGTATTACAAGTGATTGAACCCATTCAAGAAAAATACAATGCGTTATTGGATTCCGAAGAGTTAGACGATATTTTAGACGCTGGGCAACAAAAGGCTGAAGCGCTGGCCAATAAAACATTAAAAAAGGCTAAAAAAGCTATGGGATTAGGACGAGTACGAAAATAAAGCAATGAAGTCTTTACTTCATTGCTTTTTTTTCATGAATTTTATGGTTTCAGTTGTTCTACTTGCAACATTTTTTCTAAAAAAGGTTGTCCTTTTATCATTTTATTTAAAAGGTCCTCGTGGGCAGCACTCCACCCTTCTCTTAACCCTTTATATAAAGTCTCCCATGCAGTACGAGCATCCATCGCTTTAACAATTTCGTAATGTTTCGGTTGCCATTCCGTTAGCCAATATTTAATTTCATCTTTATTTGATGCCCCTCTTAATTGATCAATGGCAATCATTAACAAATGCTTCAAATGGCGCTCTTTACGAGTAAGTCCAATCATGTATCTCGGGGCTAACGATAGTACATGATATTCTTTTAAATTGCGTTTCTGATGCCATTTAAACCGCTCTGGTTTCTTACCATCTATAAGCCGATAAACAATTTGCTCTTGTCTAGGGACTAAACGACTTTTTCGAATGGGAATTTCATATCCCATCGTATCAAAAACAAGAATGTCCTTACCATCTGTTATAATGGCAGTATATTCTAGCATAACGCGTTCTGGTCCATTTCTTAAATAAGCTTGTTGATAAATCTTTTGCAATAGACTTCTTGGAATTTCCTCCAAATCATTTTCAATATACGAAAACAACTCTTTTGTTATGTATAATAACGGAATTTGCTCTAATATTTCAATGGCATCATCTTTACTCCATTCATGATAATGACAAACATTATAACCATTCTCTTCACCTTCAAACCAATTCACCCATACATCATGCATATATAACATTAAATGAACCCTCTCTTTTTATAATGTCTATGATATCCAGTATGGCCTTTGTCATATTTTTTTATTCTTATCGTTTATGAGAATAAGCGGATAACGGAAAGCGATAAATAGCAATGCACATTAAAAGTAACCCGAGCGGTAAAAAATAACATTCAATTCGACTTACGATAAACATTAAATATTGCATCCACGTAATCCCCGCTGGCAAAAAGTTCATATATGCAATAATTGTGACCCCACCTGAAACAGCTAGTCCAAATCCTAATAAAAACAAAAAAAGATTGTCCATGTTTTCAACCCATTTCACATATCCTTTTCTCATACCTATGCTTTACATATACACTCAATGACTCTCTGCTTATCATAAAAAAAGAAAAGCTACCCAAGCACAACGTCTTGAATAGCTTTTCATATAAAATTACTGTTGATATTTCTTAAATGCCAATGACACATTATGCCCACCAAAACCAAATGAATTACTTAACACGACATTCAAGTTCTTCTCACGTGCTTGATTTGGTACATAATCTAAATCACATTCAGGATCTTCAGTTTCATAATTCATAGTCGGTGGCATGATGTTATCTTCAATCGCTTTTACGGAAATAATTGACTCAATTCCACCTGAAGCACCGAGTAAATGTCCAGTCATTGATTTTGTTGATGACATTGACAGTTTATGTGCATATTCTCCAAACACTGTTTTAACCGCCATTGTTTCGTATTTATCATTCAAGTTTGTACTCGTCCCATGCGCATTAATATAATCTACTTCACTAGGATCAAGCTGTGCATCTTCTAATGCTTGTTGCATTGCTCTTGCTGCACCTTCACCATCTTCTGCTGGAGCTGTAATATGATATGCATCTCCTGTAGAACCATATCCCACAATTTCTCCATAAATATGTGCGCCTCGCTCAAGTGCTGTTTCTAACGTTTCTAACACTAACACTCCCGCACCTTCTCCCATAACAAAGCCATCACGGTTTTTATCAAAAGGACGACTTGCAGTTTTAGGATCTTCATTGAATGACAATGCTTTTGCAGATGAGAATCCAGCAAATGCCATATTTGATAATGGCGCTTCCGTCCCACCAGCAATCATATAATCAGCATCACCACGTTGAATGACTTTGAATGCATCTCCAATCGAATTCGCTGCCGAAGCACAAGCTGTAACACTACATGAGTTAATGCCTTTAGCCCCGAGTTGAATCGATACTTGACCTGCAGCCATATCAGGAATCATCATCGGTACAAAAAATGGACTTACACGACGGTAACCCTTGTTCATAAAATTCTCATGCTGAGTTTCTAATGTTTGCATACCACCAATACCAGATCCGATCCATACACCAACGCGATTGCTAATTGAATCATTGATATCCAATTTTGCATCTTCAACTGCTTTCTGAGCACTTGCTACTGCATATTGCGTAAAACGATCCATTCGTTTGGCATCTTTTTTATCAATGTATTGCGTCGGTTCGAAATCCTTTACCTCAGCAGCAACACTTACTGGGAAATCGTCTTTGTTCACTCTTGTAATATAATCAATCCCTGAATTCCCTTTTATAATATTAGACCATATTGTCTCGATATCATTTCCGACAGGTGTAATCGCTCCTAAACCTGTAATAACAACTCTTCTGTTTTCCATTTTCAAGAATCCTCCCTTATGATTCACTTACCGGCCCCAGCGTAAAACAACTGAACCCCAAGTTAAACCTCCACCGAAACCAACAAGTACTACAACATCCTGATCTTTGATCTTACCGTTTTTAACTTCTTCAGATAAAGCAATCGGTATTGACGCAGCCGATGTATTTCCATATTTCACAATTGATTGTGCCATTTTTTCCTCAGAAATTCCAATTCTTTCTCTTGCAGCATTCATGATTCGTATATTTGCTTGATGTGGCACAAGAAAATCTACTTCCTCTTTTGTAATATTTGCTTTTTCTATTGCATTCGATACAGAATCCGGCACTTTACGGACAGCAAACTTAAAGACTTCACGTCCATTTTGAATAAGATGATTATGCTCATCTTCATACAGATGTTTACCACCGGCCCCATTTGCACCTAAATCAATAGATAATATACCTAAGTTCTCTCCTACCTCTCCCATTACAACTGCACCTGCACCATCTCCAAATAATACACATGTATTACGATCCGTCCAATCGGTAATTTTAGAGAGTTTTTCAACCCCAATCACGAGAACATGTTTATACATATTTGTTTCAATAAATTTTGAAGCCGTAACCATCCCATAAATAAATCCTGAACAAGCTGCTCCAATATCCATTGCCGCTGCTTGTTTGGCTCCTAAACGTTCTTGAATGATACAGGCTGTAGATGGCATTGGTGTATCACCAGTAACTGTTGCAACAAGAATTAAGCCAATATCCTCAGCCTTGATATTGGCTTCATTTAAAGCATCTAACGCCGCTTCATATGCCATATCTGAATTTTTAATATTATCCCCAGCTATTCTTCTTTCAGAAATACCTGTACGAGTTCGAATCCATTCATCATTTGTATCAACCATTTTTTCAAGATCTTGATTCGTTAGCACTTCTGGTGGCACATAATGACCTGTTCCTAATATACCTACACCCATGTCGTCAGCTCCTAACGTACGTTATTAAAATATAATAAATGCAATATCATTACTTTTTTATGAGTT
>DVIO01000123.1 GCA_018711205.1 Candidatus Avamphibacillus intestinigallinarum
AACAGCGATTTTATTTTTCACACCAATGGTCGTCGCACTCGTTCATGGTGCAGTTGCCTTAACAGCTTTATCACATCTGATGGACTATAACTTATTGTTCATATCCACCTATGTGCTAGGTAGTTTCTTTGTCATTCAATTGATTTACTTCTTATTTGTTCGCTACTTCTATACGAAACAAATTAAATCAGTATTGTAAGATTGCAGTGTCAAGCCGTTCCATTATGCGATGGACGGCTTGATTTTTCATATCTAACATAAAATTTTTAGAACCTATCATGGTCAAGTAAATTAAATTCCCATATAATGAAATGAGTAGATGATAAAGGGAGATTTACATAATGAAAACATTACTCATTGATAATTATGATTCGTATACATATAACTTATTTCAATTACTTGCTCGAATAAACGGTGAACCCCCAACTGTCGTTAAAAATGATGCGCCAGATTGGGACATCAGCACATTAAAGCAATATGATAATGTGGTGATTTCACCTGGACCAGGGCATCCAGCCAATGAAGCAGATTTTGGAATCTGTGAGCAAGTCTTAAGAAAGGCAGAATGTCCAATCTTGGGTGTTTGTCTCGGTCATCAAGGGATGGCGACAGTGTTTGGAGGGGACGTCATTCATGCGGATGAAGCCATTCACGGACGAAGAAGTGCGATTGTACATGAAGATTGTGACGTGTTTGCCAATATTCCACAGCAATTCCAAGTCGTTCGCTATCATTCACTTGTGGTAGATCCAGATACATTACCCGAAGTTTTAAAGCCGACAGCGTGGACAGCAGAAGGTCATATTATGGGACTGCGCCATACGGAAAAACCAATATATGGTGTACAATTCCATCCTGAGTCCATTTCAACAGAATACGGTGCGGAGATGTTGACAAACTTTCACCGTTTGACGAAGCAGGCTCATGGTGAAACAGCTAGAACAGACATACCAACAGACGTAGCTTGTGACGAGGGTAGAAATCAATATCAAACGCAATCTGAGTATGTCGTTCATGTCCGCAAATTGCCTCATATTTGCGAGCCTGAAGATGTATTTTACACATTATATCGCGAGGAGCCATATGCATTTTGGCTTGATAGCAGCAGACGTGAGGAAGGGATGAGTCGTTTTTCATTTATGGGTGCACATAACGGTCCGCATAGTGAGGTACTACGTTATGATGTGAATCACAACATGTTAGAAATTGAAAAACATGGACAAGTTGACACACGTCATGAAAGCATTTTTAACTATATGCAAGAAAAATTAGCTGCATTACGTATAGATACGGATGTTCCGTTTGATTTCAATACAGGATTTGCAGGGTATTTTGGCTATGAATTGAAAGCCGAAAGCGGTGGAGAGCTTGCTCATAAAGCGGAGACACCAGATGCTTATTTTATTTTAGCAGACCGTCTGCTTGTTTTTGATCACATGACAGAAGAAATGTATATCTTAGAGCTAACAGAAGCGTCTGAGACGCCAAGCTGGCTTGATGGAATGGAAGCACAATTACAAGATATAAAGAAAACAAACATAGAGCATAAGCCGATTGCGTTAACGGAGCTCACGTATCAGCTATCGCGCAATTCTAGTGAATATGTAGAGGATATTAAGCGTATTCAACAAGAGATTAAGGACGGAGAAACTTATGAGATTACGTTAACGAATGAAATCCGCACCTCTCTTGAAATGGATGGCTTTTCGCTTTATCAAACATTGCGTGAAGTAAATCCAGCTCCATATGCTGCTTATTTGAAATTTGGCGACATCGAAGTGCTGTCTTCATCACCAGAACGTTTTCTCAAGGTTGATCGCAACCGTAAAGTAAGCGCTAAACCGATTAAAGGAACGATTCGTCGTGGAAAAAGTGAAGCAGAAGATGTGGCATTGCTGAATGAATTAAAGCATAGTGAGAAGAATCGCGCTGAAAATTTAATGATTGTTGATTTATTACGAAACGACCTCGGGGTTGTTTGTGAGATCGATAGCGTGCGTGTGCCAAAATTAATGGATGTTGAATCCTATGAAACGGTCCATCAGCTTGTTTCGACGGTTACTGGAAACTTACGTCATGACGTTTCAGTTCCAGAGTTGGTCCGTTCGAGCTTTGCAGGTGGTTCAATGACAGGTGCGCCGAAGAAACGGAGTATGCAGCTCATTGACGAAATTGAAAATCGGGCTCGTGGTATTTATTCAGGTTCAATCGGCTTTGTTGCTGCCAACGGGACAGCTGATTTGAATATCGTCATTCGGACAATTGTGAAGCTACACGATGAACTCTCCATCGGTGTAGGAGGCGCGATTACGATGCTCTCAGACGCCGAAGAAGAATATGAAGAGATGCTATTAAAAGCAGAGGCACTCATCCAAGCGATTCAACAGGCAACAAATCTACCATCTGAAGTATAAAAATCCCCTTTTTCTGTGTATGTGCACACAGGAAAAGGGGATTTTTTATGCACGAACGGGCCATTCTTTTTTGAGCATGCCGTAAATATGGTGATTCACGTAATGGTCATAAAGCCATTCACCGTCTCGTATTTCTCCTTCATATGTGAAACCGAGTGATTTCGGAATACGGCGACTTTTCACATTCTCAGTCGCACAACAAATTTCAATACGATTTAGCTCTAGCTTAGAAAACCCGTAATCGACAATCTCTTTTATAGACTGGCGCATAATCCCTTTGCCGTTCACCTTCTCTGAGAGCCAGTAACCAATTTTGCCGATTCGATTTCTTGAATCAATGGTGTTATATCCAGCTGTGCCAACAAGCTGATCTTCAAAAAAGATTCCGAAAATAAGGGCCCGATTATCAGCTTCTAAAGCATTTGTCCATTCAATAAAATGTCTGGAATTGTCGGCAGTTTGAATGCCATCGAGCCAAGGCAACCATTCCCGTAGAAATAGTCGTGACTCGTCTGTTGCTTTAAATAAAGCGTCTGCGTCATGTGGGGTTAGTGATCTTAAATAAATGTCGTCATTTACAGTAAGTTGCATAGACTTCGCCTCTAATCTCTTCAATTAATGACGCTTATTTAACCATAAAACACCTGATTTTGCAACACGAGGTAACCAACCTGTCATTGGTTTGTCCATCATATTCCCAAAGCCATCTGAACGGCCAAGCGAACCAAGTGTCCCTTTTAATTTGATCGGTTTCGGTGTTTTCGGTTGTTTATTAGAGAGGACACTTAATAAAATATCTGCAATCTGTTGACCTTGTTGACGTGCTAATTGTGCACTAGGTGAATATTCTGATGTCGCACAATCCCCAACAATATATACACTTTCATCCTCAGGTACTTGATAGAATTCATTTATGACAATCTTTCCTTCTCGGTCCTTTTCATAAGGTAGTGCCTGGACAATTCGGTTCGGTACAACGCCGGCTGTCCAAATCGTGACGTCACTTTTATACTTTTCGTTACGATTCACTACACCATCAGGGTCAACGGCTTCAACTTGAGAATGGTGAATCACTTCTACATGGTTCTTTAAAAGCCAAGCTTCTACATATTCACGGATTTTCATATCAAATGGACGAAGAACTGCTTCATTTCGGTCCATCAATTGAATACGTAAGTCTGGACGACTGCTACGAATTTCTGCTGCAACCTCGATGCCACTTAACCCACCGCCAACGATGATAATTTTTCCATGAGGTCTTGTGTTGGCGACCGCAGCCCCTGTTTTGACTGCTTCAGTCATCGTTTGAACACTATATGTGTGAGTAGCTGCACCGGGAATGCGGTGATATGTATCTTCTGCGCCAAGACCGACGACGAGATAGTCATAAGCTAATGGCTCGCTCTCATCAGCGAATACAATTTGTTTCTCTTCTGTTTGAACGGCATCAATCTCTTTATAGACATAACGAACACGGTGATCGACTGGAAAGTCTAAGCGAACTTCTGTGTTTGCCTTCGTTCCGGCAGCTGTTGCATAAAACTCTGTTTTGAGCGCATGGTATGGATTTCTATCAACGAGTGTAATCTCAATATTTTCTGGTAATTGCTGCTGTAATAAATTGGATATGATGTTCATACCACCATAACCACCACCAAGAATAACCAATCTTTTCATAACTGTACGCCTCCATTTTAGCAATTCGTGTTTTGCGATATCGTATAATATCTTTTATTCCCGAATTGAGTGAAATAGAATCATTCCTTCTAAACAGTAACAAAAAGAAGCTGTAAAGTGAAACGTCAATCAAATATGAAGTCATAAAAAAGTCACCGGAAAAGAAGCATACTTTTTATAAAATGTGATATATAGTAAGTAGGATTTCGTTGTATAGAAAAGGGGTTTAAACGATGAGAATAGAAGAAATTATGATTCGCGATGTATTTACTGTTTCTGATGAAGCGACTGTACGTGACGCCATTAAAGTGTTTATAGATAATGGAATTAGTGGGGTACCGATTGTAAATGATCAAAATGAAATTCGTGGTTTTATAAGTGATGGGGATATTATGCGTAATGTCGGCCGTCAAAAGGAAGTGTTTCTAGATTCCCTATATAATATGAGTGTGATGGAATCAGAAAAAGGCAACTATGAAGACCGTGTAGCCGAAGTATTAGAGATGAACGTACGAATGGTGGGTAAAAAGCGGGTAAATAGTGTGCCTTATGATAAAAGTGTGGAAGATGTGGCGGCCATTCTCGGTAAGAAACGAATCAAAAAGCTGCCAATTGAAAAAAATGGCAAGTTGGTCGGAATCATTAGTCGAGGAGATATTGTGCGCGAAACATTTAAGTCATTTTTATAATGTATAAAGCTCTGCTGATGATTTGAAGGTGATTAAATATTCTTGCAATTCATTTGGATGTTCGTTATACTGTATTCACCTTTTAAATTGAATAGAACGTCATAGGTTATAAAAACGTTGATGGGAAGAAGTAAGATGCTGGACTTTTACACAGAGAGCTTCAGTTGCTGAGAAGAAGCAAAGAGAACACGTCTGAAATATGGCCCCTGAGTTGCGTGCTGAACGCATTCATTCGAATGTTATTAGGTTACGACGAGATTTGGTACTCGTTATCCATACCAAAGTATAAAAGATCATGTTTCATGATTGGAGTACTTATTGAGGTGATTTGCGCGAGCAGATTACGAATTAAGGTGGTACCACGTATATCAACCACGTCCTTATCGAAGTATTTTCGGTAAGGACGTGGTTTTTTAATGTTTAAAAGGCCGTTTTTTCAAGAATCATGTTTGGAAGATGATGACATAATAATGAACAAACATAATGGAGGGTTCAACATGGGTAAAAATTTAGTGTTACAAACAGATTTTGGTGTATGTGATGGTGCCGTGAGTGCAATGTATGGAGTAGCCATTTCTGTCGATCCGAATCTTCGCATTTTTGATTTAACTCATGAGATTCCGCAATTTGATATATGGGAAGGGTCTTATCGTTTATATCAAACGATTTCATATTGGCCAAAGGGGACGGTGTTTTGTTCAGTCGTTGATCCCGGTGTAGGGACAGAACGTTTAAGCGTTGTCGCTGAGACAGTAGAGGGGCAATATATTGTAACACCTGATAACGGGACGTTAACCCATATTAAACAAGATGTAGGCATTCGCCAAGTGCGCGAAATTGACGAAAAGGTAAATCGCCTTCCGCGTTCAGGAGAATCATATACATTCCATGGACGTGATGTGTATGCTTATACTGCAGCAAGGCTGGCTTCAGGTGTGATTTCGTTTGAAGAAGTGGGACGTGAGTTAGAGGTCCAAGATATCATTCAGTTGGATTATAGTGAGCCTTATCTTGAGGCTGGAGATATTGTGCATGGCAATATTGATATTTTAGATGTACGTTTTGGGAATCTCTGGACGAATATTCCGCGTGAATTATTTAAGGAAGCTGAGATTGAATATGGGGATTCACTTGAAGTGACGATTGCCAATGATACGCAGCAAGTATACAAAAACATTATGACATTCGGTCGTTCCTTTGCCGATAGCCACTTAGGGGAGCCTTTATTATACGTGAATTCTCTGGATAAATTAGGTGTAGCGATCAACCAAGGTTCGTTTGCCAATGCTTATCGAATTGAAACGGGAACCAATTGGAAAATCATCATTCGCCGCGCGCCCAAAATTGTGTATACATGAAATGAAAAGAGGTGAGCCCATATGGACTCACCTCTAATCTATGTTACCAGCCAATTTGATTTTGAAAGATAGGGTCGCGTAGTTTTCTACGTACTTGCTTACCCCAGCTTTTAACCGCTTCAACAGTCGTCCTCTCCAGTTTGGCAATGTCTTTTATACTACGGTTTTTAATAATGTAATGGTAGATCCAGAGCCATTGTTTCCTCGTTAAATGACGCTGTAAAGTCGACCAAAGCGGACTGTCTTCCAATACATGAGTCTGCTGCTTTTCAACTAATTGCGTCGCCGTGTCACCATTCTTCCGGTGATTGCCACTCGTATATTCACAAACAGCTATCTCTTTGAGCAATTCCTTCTTTTCCAGATCTCTAGATTCCTTACGAATTAAATCGATCAATCGATTTTTGATCACAAAGTTAAAGTATGTAGACATCGGTCCTTTATTCGGCTGATACGTCTCATAAGCATGCCATAGGGCACATAATCCTTCTTGATAAAAAACGGCATGTGGATCACGAATATGTAATTTGTGAATATGATAATGAATGCGTTTCTCATTTTGTGCAAAGATTTCATCAAATGTAAATGGTTTGTTTCGCATAATCCTCTTCCTTTAATTTATCGTTTTCTTTATAGCTATAATCGAAAACTAAGTTGAAAAAGGGGCAAATTTTTAAAAATGAGTAAGTAGAACCTTCTTGACAACATAAAAAAATTACCTTATCGTTAACCATATATTTTATTGGTAAACAATATAGGGGTGATAATATGCAAACACATGAATCATTGATTGAAGATAGTCAGAAACATTTATGGTTACCCTTCACACAAATGAAAGATTATGATGAGAATCCTCTAATCATTGAACGTGGAGAAGGTGTAAAAGTAATCGATACAGAAGGCCATACATATTATGATGCCTTTTCGTCTGTTTGGTTAAATGTTCATGGCCATCGTAATGAACGGCTGAATAAAGCGATTCATGAACAGCTTGATCAGATTGCACATTCAACATTACTTGGTATGTCTAACGTTCCAGCGACACAGCTTGCTAAGAAATTAGTTGAGATAACGCCAGCTGGATTAGACCGTGTCTTTTACTCTGATAGTGGTGCCACAGCGGTTGAAATCGCGCTTAAAATGGCTTTTCAATATTGGAAAAATATTGGCGTATCGGGTAAAGAGCGATTTATCACAATGCGCAATGGCTATCACGGCGATACGGTCGGTGCGATTAGTGTTGGTGCAGTTGATTTATTCCATAAAATGTATGGTCCATTAATGTTTGATAGTTTGAAAGTGCCCTATCCTTATGTATATCGACATGAAAGCGGTGAAACAGAAGCATGTATGGCAGATTGTTTACATCAGTTAAAAACAACCTTAGAAAATCACCATCAAGAAGTAGCAGCTTTAATTGTGGAGCCGCTCGTACAAGGTGCTGGTGGCATGATTACGATGCCAGACGGCTTTTTAAAACAGGTCCGTGAATTATGTAAAGCATATGATGTGCTTGTGATTTTTGACGAAGTGGCAACAGGCTTTGGAAAAACTGGCGAAATGTTTGCGTCGATGCATGAAGATACGGTGCCAGATATTATGACCTCAGGTAAAGGATTGACAGGCGGTTATTTACCCGTTGCGATTACGATGACGAGCGAGCAGATTTATGAAGCGTTTTATGATGATTATAGCGAGATGAAAACATTTTTCCATGGGCATTCCTATACAGGTAATCAGCTCGGTTGTGCGGTTGCGCTAGAAAATCTCGCCATGTTTGAAGAAATGGACGTTGTGGGTCAAGTAGCGAAAAAATCTTCGTATGTACAAAAAGAATTACAACGGCTAGAGCATCTTACACATGTCGGGGAGGTCAGACAGCGTGGCTTTATGGTAGGTATTGAACTCGTTCAAGATAAAGGAACGAGGGAGGCGTTTTCCTCAGATGAACGTATGGGATACGAGGTCACACTTGAAATGCGTAGACGTGGTTTGTTATCACGACCGATGGGAGATGTGCTCGTTTTCATGCCGCCTCTTTGTAGTACAGAAACCGAACTAAAAGACATGATTCAAATTATGGAAGCAGCGATTCACCATACGACAGAAGCAAAACAATTTGCAATTCATCAACGTTAAGAAGAGGTGAGTGAAGTGAAGCGAGGTATTTTTATCACGGGGACTGATACAGATGTGGGGAAAACTTGGATTGCCTCTGGCATAGCGGCTGCCCTTCACAAGCGTGGTATCGATGTGGGGGTGTATAAGCCATTTATGAGTGGTTATAAGCGAGAAGATCCACAAAGTGATGCAGCGATTTTACAAGCAATGAGTGGTGATGGGAATGCATTGGATCAAATCAATCCGTATGCATTTGAAGAGCCACTCGCCCCATATGTTGCAGCCAGTCGACAAGGTTTAGACATACGTCAAGCTGACGTGACAACACATTTTAAAACGATTCAACCGACACATGATTTTTTTATTGTGGAAGGAGCAGGGGGCTTAATGGCGCCACTAGGTCAGGATTTCCATGTTGGGGATTTGGCGGCTGACTTTGGTTTACCAGTTGTGATGATCGCAAAATGTGGTCTCGGCACAGTAAACCATACATTGTTAACGATTGAAAAACTGCGACAACTCGGCCTCGAAATAACCGGTATTATTATGAATGGCTTTCATGATGACGTTACAGATGTTCCAGAACAAACGAACCGGGCGCTTTTAGAAGCATTTACCGATGTACCGATTATCGGTGAGGTACCATTTCGATATCGTTTACGTAAAAGTGAACACATTCAACTCATTGAAGAGTCGATTGATTTAACTCCGTTTCTAGAATAAGGAGGGGTGATGATGTGGCGTGAAATCATCGAAGAGAAAACCGCGCGAATTCGGCGTGAAGGAAAAGAGCGCTTTTTCACTCAAACAAGAGATGCTACTGAGACAGAACTCATGTGGCAAGGGCGTAGATTATTAAATCTTGCTTCAAATAATTATTTGCATTTAGCAGGAGATCCGCGGCTCATTAAGGCGCAACAGCAAGCGGCAACAATTTATGGTGCAGGTGCAACAGCGTCTCGTTTAATCGCTGGCAATTACGAATTATACGGACAAGCTGAACAGATGTTATGCAATTGGAAACAAAAAGAGGCAGGTCTATTAATCAATAGCGGATATACCCTTAATATAGGACTATTTCAGGCTCTATGTAATCGTCATACACTTGTGTTTAGTGACCAGTATAATCATGCGAGTATGATTGATGGAGTTGTGTTAAGTAGAGCTCAGTTAAAACGTTATAAACATGTCGATATGACAGATTTAGAACGACAGCTTCAAAAGGCAGACCCTGATAAACTGAAAATCATCGCGACTGAGAGTGTATTTAGTATGGATGGTGATGTTGCCCCGCTAACACAATTGATTGATCTTAAAAAACGTTATAACGCTTTATTAATTGTCGATGAAGCTCATGCGACTGGTGTCTTTGGTCCGCTTGGTCAAGGACTAGTTGCAGCACAAAATCTTACAAAAGATGTTGATATTCAAATCGGAACATGTAGTAAGGCGCTTGGCTCATTTGGTGCATACCTTGTTGGAGATGCGTGGCTTGTGAACTATTTAAAACAGACAATGCGTAGCTTAATCTTTACGACCGCTCTTCCTCCTGCTGTGCTTGGATCAATCATTCAATCGATTGAAATCGTTCAAACAGCAGACGAGCGGCGTTTAGCATTGTCTGAAAAGGCAGCACATTTCCGTGAAAGCATACAAGAAGCAGGATTTCATACATATCGTAGCACGACGCAAATTGTTCCGGTTCATATTGGTAGTAATCAAGCTGCAGTACAATTTGCAAAACACTTACAAGCAAATGGTGTGGCTGCCATCCCAATTCGTCCGCCTACCGTTCCAGAAAATCAAGCACGCATTCGTTTTGCTGTAACGGTGGCACATACAAAAGAGATGCTAGATGAAGCAGCACATATCATTCAGCGCTCACATGAAAGATTAGGAACCGTCCGATGAAGCAGGTCGAAAAACAGCCTTTACTATTTCTATCGGGATGGAGTTATGATGCAGCATTTCTTTCACCGTTTTTAGATCAGCTATCTGAAATGTATCAGGTTCGGGCGGTGGATTTTACGAATATGAAACCGTCATCTGATTGTGTAGCATGGGGCCACGAAATGTTGGAAGCGTATATGGAAGAGGTAGGAGAGCCTGTGGTCCTGTGTGGTTGGTCACTTGGTAGTCTTGTTGCAACTGAGCTAGCAATGGAAAACCGAGACAGGATTAGTCATATCATTCTCATCGCTGGTACAGCTTGTTTTACAAAAAAGGCAACGTATTCAGATGGCTGGCATCCCCGAATTGTAAAACGGATGAAACGTCAGCTCATTCATGACGAGGAAGCGGTGCTCACACAGTTCGATCAAGCTCTATTCGGAGATTCGGTAAAACCGTCTGTTAAAGCCTACGTCCGAGAGTATCGTGAACGGATATTTTCTAGTCATCAAACATCCCTTATTCAAGGGCTAGATGATTTATTAGAAATAGACAATCGTGAGCTAATACAACATATTCAGCAACCTTTGTTGTGGATTCATGGAATAGAGGATGCGATTTGTCCAGTAAACGGGATGAACATATGTAAACAAGAAATGAAACGGCCGATAGAGACACTACTTCTAGAAGATATTGGGCATATCCCATTTTTAGAAGCGCCTGAAGCATGTGCTGCTGCAATCAAGCAGTTTACCAAGGGGCAATCGGTTAGGAGGGATGCTTGTGATTAACAAACAATTGCTTAAACGCCGCTTTAGTAAACGAGCGGATACGTATGATGAATTTGCGACTGTACAAAAGAAAATGGCGGATAAATTATTAAGCTTGTTACAAAAAGAGCTTCCGACTGAACAACCGCTACGTATTTTAGAAATTGGTTCAGGTACTGGCTATGTAACGAAAGCGTTATTAGCAAGCTTTCCGGAAGCGAATATTACAGCGATTGAGCTAGCTGAAGGAATGATTACAAAAGCAAAGCAAGAGATAGCTTCTCAGCGCGTGCAATTTATTTGTGCCGATATTGAGTCGTATTCGTTACAAGACACGTATGATGTCGTTATATCTAATACATGTTTCCAGTGGCTGAATGAACCACAGCAAACACTCCAACGTTTGCGACAAAACTTAAAACCAAATGGCATGCTATTATTTTCAACATTTGGGATTAACACGTTTCAAGAGTTGCACAGGGCACATGCGACGGTGACGAATGATCTTGAATGTCAGTCAAAACCGTTAGGACAATCGTTCCCGACATTACAAGCATTGACGACGTTAAGCGTATCTGCTTCACCAAAAGCACCTGCTCTAGCGAAAGTCATTGCT
>DVIO01000124.1 GCA_018711205.1 Candidatus Avamphibacillus intestinigallinarum
AGCCTTCTACTACAGATTATAATGGTCTATATAAAGGGAGATATATAGATTTTGAGGCTAAAGAAACCAAAAGTAGAACGTCCTTTCCACTCGCGAACGTTCATGAGCACCAAATTCAACATTTAAAACAAGTTATTGCACATGAAGGAATAGGATTTATCTTAATACGTTTTTCTACTTTTGATGAAACATACTATTTAGATGCGAACAGATTAATGCAATATTGGGATAAGATGCTAGCTGGTGGTCGGAAATCTATTTCCTACAAAGATCTTCAAGCAACAGGTATCTTAATTCCCTTTCACTATCAAAAACGAGTAGATTATTTAAACATAGTCAATCAGCTATATTTTTAAAGCGGAGGTAGTACAATATGGCAAATACAGGCCAAACACGAATGGATCGTAGAAAAAGCAAAAAACAAGATAAAAAACCAATTTGGAAAAAGGTCATAGCAACAATACTAATTGTTATGGTTCTTTGTATTTTAGGGGTCGGTGCGCTCTTCACCTATTATATTGCAACAGCACCTAAGATTGATGCAGCTAAATTATCAGACCCCTTCCCTTCTGAATTTTATGATCAGGATGGAGATTTAATTGCAACCTTAGGTAAAGAAAAACGTTCAAAAGTTAATTATGAAAATTTACCTGACACGTTAATTGATGCCGTCACAGCAACTGAGGATTCACGATATTTTAAACATCATGGAATTGATATTAGAAGAATTGGTGGCGCTATTAAAGCAAATATCACGAGTGGCTTTGGTTCTGAAGGTGCCAGTACAATCACTCAACAAGTTGTCGAAAATGCATTTCTATCTTCTGATAAGAAACTTAAGCTTAAAGTACAAGAGCAATGGCTTGCGCTTAAATTGGAAAGAGAATATTCCAAAGAAGAAATTTTAGAAATGTATTTAAACAAAATCAATTATGGTAGCGGTGCTTATGGCGTAGCTAAAGCGGCAGAAATTTACTTTGATAAAAAAGATTTAAAAGATTTAACACTTGCAGAATCCGCGATTCTAGCGGGACTTCCACAGCGACCGACAGCTTATAATCCATTTGAAAATCCGGATTTAACGAAAGGCCGAATGGAAACTGTTTTAAAACTTATGGTGCGTCATAACAAAATAACGCAAAAAGAAGCAGATGAAGCATTAAAAGTTGATATTGAATCATTATTAACCGATAAAAAACCAGATACAGGCATTCAATATGATGCGTTCTTACAGCAAGTTGATCGTGAAGTAAAACAGAAATTAGATGGCGCAAATATTTACACAGATGGGCTGAAAATTTATACAACACTTGATAAAAACGCACAAGACCATGTTGATTTCATCTTAAAAGATAGTGAGGAAAATCCAATCAACTATCCTGATGATGAAATGCAAGCAGGTATGACCGTATTAGATACGAAAACTGGAGCAATTCGAGCCATTGGTGGAAGAAGAAATGGCGAAGGAATCCATCAATACAACTATGCGATCCAAGGTCAACAGCAACCAGGTTCGACTGCAAAACCAATCATGTCTTATGGGCCTGCTATTGAAAACTTAAAATGGTCAACTCATCATCAACTAAATGATGATAAACCCTACAAAGTACAAGGCTCTACTGAAATTCGTAACTGGAATAGAAAATATAGTGGTTGGATGTCAATGCGAGAAGCGCTTCTACGCTCTTTAAACGTTCCGGCTGTTAAAACATTAGATGAGGTTGGCTATGATAAGTCACAGAAATTTGCTGAAGGACTCGGAATTAAATTCAATAAAAATAAAATGAGTATCCGTGATGCGATTGGTGGTACTGAAACAAGTATTAACCCTCTACAATTAGCTGGTGCTTATCAAGCATTCGGAAACGAAGGTATTTATAATGAGCCGTACTCTGTTACAAAAGTTGAATATCCTGATGGAAAAGAAGTCAGTCTAAAATCGAAACCGAAAGCGGCTATGTCAGATTATACAGCTTATATGGTTACAGATATGCTTAAAGATGTTGTAAATAATCCAAACGGGACAGGTACACAAGCACAAATTTCCGGATTACCTGTAGCTGGTAAAACAGGAACGACAAGTTTACCAGATAAATCAGGCAGTCCAGATGCTTGGTTTGCTGGTTACACGACAAATTATACGATATCCGTTTGGACAGGTGGTTATACAGATGATGATGGCAAACGTGATGTCATCCCAGAAGGCTATACAAAGATTCCACTAGATATGTTCAAGAGTACGATGACAGAAATATCTAAGAATGTGGACACACCTGATTTTACAAAACCTAACTCTGTCGTTGAACGTACAATTGATGGTAAAGTTGAATTGTTTGTTAAAGGACACGAACCAAAAGAGGAAGAAAAAGAGAGCGATGACTTCCCTGCTGTTAGCGGTTTACAAGCGGAATACGATGAAGATGATAATCAAATTGAAGTTGATTGGGATCATGATTCAGATGATGATGCCTCCTTCATTGTAAGTGCTAGTGTAAACGGTGGTAGCATGAAAGAACTTGGTACAACAGATGATGATCAATTTGATATTAAATCTGTTCGTAAAAATGCAAGTTATAAAATTCAAGTTGTCGCAGTAAATAAAAAAGATAGTTCTCAAAAAAGTGAACCTAAATCTGTCAGCGTTAAAACCGGTGATGAAGATGATGAAGTAGGATCTATCTCAAACTTAAGTGCGAAGTATAGTAAAGATAATAAAAACATTGATGTGTCTTGGGATTACGATGGCGCAAGTGCGAAATACGAAGTAACTGTTTCTCCTGGAAATCAAAAACAAACAGTTAGTTCTAAAGGAATTGAAATTGGTGGCGCAAAACCTGGTGAAACCTATACCATCTCCGTTACGCCTGTGACTGATTCTGGAGAAAAAGGAGATGCCGCAAGTACTCAAGTAACTGTTCCAAATGATGAAGATAAAGAAGAATCTGATGATTCATCTAATGATCAAGACAAAGAAGATCAAAATAACAACGGGGATCAAAACCAGGACGACCAAGATCAAAATAATAACGAAGAAAACGAAAATAATCAGAACAATAACGAAGAGAAACCAGATGATTCCTCAGGTGATCCTGAAGCAGATCAAAATTCAAATAATGATCAAAACAGCGATCAATCTGATTCTGGTGACGATTCTGGAAGCAACGAGGATTCTAATGAATAATCAAAAAAGGGTTATACTGATATCTCAGTATAACCCTTTTTTAATCTACAATCGTTAATCCACGTTTTTTCATTTGTTTTTTACCTTCGCGACATAAGTCTAATAATGGACAATTGGGACATTCTGGACTTCTCGCTTTACAATGATACCTTCCAAAAAAGATCATACGATGATGTGTATCGCTCCATTCATCTTCAGGTATCTTTCTCTTCAATGTTTCTTCCACTTCATTTACAGAATCTTTCCATCTGCAAATTGCTAGTCTTTTTGAAACCCTTTCAACATGAGTATCCACTGCAATTGCTGGAACTCCAAATGCAACAGATGCAACCACATTCGCTGTTTTTCTTCCAACACCAGCTAATGTCTCAAGCTCTTTAACTGTTTGAGGTACCTCACCATTAAATTCTTCTAGAATCGAACGACAAAGCTTTTTAATATTTTTCGCTTTTGAACGGTACAATCCAATTGAACGAATATCACTTTCTAACTCCTCTAGTGATACAGCCAAATAGTCTTCAGGTGTTTGATATTTTTTAAATAACTCTTGTGTGACCTTATTTACCAATACATCCGTACATTGTGCTGATAATAATACAGCAATGACCAGTTCAAATGGATTTTTATGATTTAATTCACATTCTGCTTCAGGAAACATTTCCTTCATAATATCTAAACAATATCGAATTTGCTTTTTATTTAACATTTAATTACTCTTCTCCTTCTAGCCAGTTATAATAAAATGATGTATCTCTCTTTTCTTCTTCATTAGGTGCTTGATAGGTTGGTTTTCTAAACGATTTACTCGCTTCTTGTGCCTGATGTACTGTATAGATCCCTTTTTTCTTCCATTCTCTTAAAATACGATCAATGTATTTAAAATTTAATTTCCCCATCAACACTGCTTCCCGTAAAGCTGCTTGAATCAAATTCGTATTTAGTTTATCTACATCTAACCATGTATTGATCATTTCGATTTCAAATGGAGATATAGGGCGGCCAAATTCTTTTTCAAACATGATAAAAATATTGCTGATTTGTTGTTCTACTGTCTCGGTTTCTTGCTCTTTTGTATTTGTTAGTTTTTTAACACCCATTAGCTTCAACCATAAAGGCTCTAAACTATAAGCTTCCGTCAGTTGATTCGAAGCATTTTCTAGTTGTTCTATCGATAATAAATCTTTTTGTATTAATTTACGTAATAATTTCGTACAAGATTCTTCATCAATCGTTAACGAGGCACTTAATTGTGTCGGTGTTGGAAAAGGACAGCCAGCCTGCAAGAAACGATGAATACTTAATATCAGTACGAGTTCAAGCTCATTTAACCCAAGCTTCTGATAAGAATCAATTAATTTGGTTGGAATTTGCATTTGATTCAATAGTAACTGTTCAATGTTATGCATCGATCATCCCACCCTTTATTTGGAATAAAAATCAAATGATAAAATCCCTTGCTTTTATACGCAAGGGATTATACGAATTCTTTTAATATTATATATGATTATTGATGTTTTTCAACAAAATGCTTCATTCTCTTAGCAGCCTCAACAAGTAAATCCATTGAAGTAGCATAAGATAAACGGATATTATCCGGTGCTCCAAAACTTGAGCCTGGTACAACCGCGACTTTTTCTTCTTCTAATAATGCCTCAACCCATTCATCAACATTCGAATGCCCCGTAATTTTAATCGCTTCTTTCACGTTAGGGAATAGATAGAATGCACCTTGAGGTTTCACACATGAAATACCTGGAATTGACACAATCAACTCATATAGGTCATTTAAACGTGTTTTAAAGGCATCAACCATTTCATGTAGCTCTTGATCCTCTTGTTCTTCATACGCCGCTAATGCCGCATATTGTGATATAGATGAAGGGTTTGACGTTGAATGTGAAGCCAAATTCGTCATCGCTTGAATAATATGTTTAGGACCTGCTGCATAGCCAATTCTCCAACCAGTCATCGCATGAGATTTAGATAATCCATTACAAACAACTGTAATATCCTTTAATTCTGAACTTAATTGTGCTATAGAATAATGTTTTTCATCTGTATAAATTAATTTTTCATAAATTTCATCAGAAATAATAAATATATTATGTTTCAAACATACTTTACCTAGTGCTTCTAATTCATCTTTTGAATAAATGACACCTGTTGGATTACTCGGTGAATTAATGACAAAGGCTTTCGTATTTTCAGTGATGCCTCGTTCTAATTCCTCTGGTGTTAGTTTAAAATGATTTTCTTCTTTTGCTTTCAAAATAACTGGCGTTCCATTTGCCAATTTAACTTGTTCAGGATAACTAACCCAAAATGGTGATGGAATAATTACTTCATCACCCTCATTTAATAAAACCTCAAACAAGTTATATAAAGCATGTTTTGCTCCAGCAGTCACAATGATTTCATCTAATTGATAGCTTAAATCATTATCCACTTTAAATTTCTCAGCAATTGCTTTTTTCAACTCTGTAATACCACCTGATGGCGTATATTTTGTAAGCCCTTCTCGCATGGCTTGCTCTGCTGCCTTAATAATGTACTCAGGTGTATTGAAGTCTGGTTCCCCTGCACCTAGTCCAATTACATCATGGCCTTGTTGTTTCATTTCTTTTGCTTTTGCTGTAATTGCTAATGTTTTTGATGGAGTTAAAGTTTTTACACGATCCGCTAAATCCATTTAATTAAACCAACTTTCTGAATGTTCTCCAGATAGAAACGATTCTTTATTTATTATTTCTATCTACTATTACTCAAAATTTTGTTTTAACTGAAAGCGTTCCTTTATAGAAGCATCATAAATATCAAAATACTCAAATACATAAGATTGATTTGATTTTTTATATGTTGCTTCCCATACTGGCTTGCTTTCCAATAATACCGGGGTTATTTTTATAACTTTACAACTTGAACAATCATTTTGCACAATTGATTGTATCTCTTCTCTTTTAATAATAGAAGTTGCATCAATCACTTTAATTTTTTTATCTTTTAATGATACAAAGGCCATTTTTTCTTTACCTTTGTTCGTCTTACCAAACACTGTATGCATTTGTTTTTCAGCTGTTGCATTTTCAATATGATCAATTGTATGAATGTCTGTTTGTTTCATCACACGGTTTTTCGTCTTATCAAAATCTGTTTCTTTTATTGCCATCGCTTCATTATAAACCCAAGTTAAATAAATTGCTGAAATGATAAAAAGAATCAATACAATCGCAATCGTCCATTTAACCCAGCGTGGCGTATCTTTTAAAATGTGGTGATTCATTTTTATCAACTCTCTTTATGCCACATTTAAGAAAAACTACTATAACTTATTCAAATGATGATAACTGTGTATCATAAAATATGAATATAATTAGTATAACAGTTTTTTAAACCAATTTGTATAATAGTTGTGTTAATATTCAAAATTGGCATACCGACTCAGGAAAAGTCAGTATGCTTTACCATTTTAATAGATTTTTTAAAAATTGCAAATGATTTAAAACCATTTTCGAGAAATATCTATTAATTCCTTTGTTGAATCATAAATAACCGGTATTTCAGGGATAGATTTAATAAAATTCTTACCATAAGTTGATTTTTTAATTCTAGCATCACAAACAAACACAATCCCACGATCGGTACTTGAACGAATTAATCTTCCAAAGCCTTGTTTAAAACGTAAGACAGCATTAGGCAATGCCAATTCATAAAATGGATTTTTCAATCGTTCTGCTTTTGCTTCAAAAGTCGGTCGGGTTGGCGGTTCAAAAGGAAGTCTAGTAATGATTACACACGATAAGTCTTCCCCTGGTATATCAACACCTTCCCAAAATGAATTTGTACCTAATAAAATAGCCTGCTCAATGGATTGAAAATTCTTTTTTAATCTTTCTCTACTCCCACTCGAGATACCTTGAGCAATAAGCGTATATTGATTCTCTTCCATGAATTCCTTTAATAAATGATAGGTTTTTTTAAGCATATCATATGAAGTGAAGAGCACTAGCATACGTCCTTTTGTAATCTCTGCGAGTGACAATATTGCCTCACAAATAGCAAACGTATAATCCTCGGAATGATTCATTTGAATATCCGGAAAATCATTTGGAATTAATAATTGCACTTGTTTTTCATATGAAAAAGGAGATGCTAGTTTTTTTGTGATTGTATGCTCATCAAAGCCTAAACGTTTCTGTATAAAAGAAAATGAATCATTCATCGTTAAAGTCGCACTTGTTAAAATAATGCTTTCTTTTTTGGTTATAAAAAACTCTTCCATTAATGTACGAACATCGGTTGGTTCATTGTAAATATAAACCGCATTTTTAGCGCCCTTTGCATCAATTTCAATCCACTTCACTTCTGTTTCATTCGCATCTTCCAAGAACAAATGTTTTAGATTTACTTGAAAAGTCGCGAATTGTTCTAGAAATCCAGCTAATTGATCTTTTTCATACGTACTGACAGATTCATCGTTAGAAACAGTTTTTTCAATTCTATCTAATATATTGGATAAGCTTTGTAATGTCATGACGACTCTAGCAGCCATATCCTTAACAATTCTCCATTCATGTATATCTTCTTTATCTTGTTTAAAACGATATTGTAATCTACCGGTATCTCCAAATGTTTTTTGATAGGTTTGACGTTGCGTCACATATTGAAATAAATATCTAAATAACTCATCTGTTTCATATTTTGCATCACTAAATGCGACGTTCCATTCATGTTGATTCACATGTTCAAATGCCTTCTCACATGATCTAGCAAATTGGGAGAGCCATTGCGTATCATCAAAATCACCAATTTGATTTAAACTAGATTGAATTTGAATATAATCCAAACTTAACCCAAACTTTTGTGATACTGTATGTTCTAAATGATGCGCTTCATCAATAATCATTTTCGTAAAGTCTGGCAATACATGATAATCCAATATCATATCCGTACATAATAACGAATGATTTGTCACGATAACATTTGCAGCTTCTGCTTTTTTTCGTGCAACAGGATAATAATTATAGCGTGACCAAGGTGATTGGAACGCCTTGTTCCCTTCTACCTCAGCAGAAATGCGTTTATAGAAATAATAACCACTCGTTGGAAGCTGTATTTCATCAATATCACCTGTTGTCGTTTCTGTAATCCAAACAAGTAAAATTGCCTTCGTGAGCGCAACATCATAATTATCAGTTTGGTTGAGATGTAGCTCTTGATGTAGCTTTTCTAGACTTAAATAATGTTTTTTTCCTTTCAAAATCGCAACATTAAAAGGGAAAGAGCTCGCTTTTTGTAATAATGGTATTTCAGTATCTAGCAATTGGCTCTGGAGTTGTGTCGTATACGTACTAATTACTAAGGGCTTACCTTCCACAACTCCTTCATATATGGCCGGTAATAAATATCCAAGCGTTTTACCTGTCCCTGTTTCCGCTTCAATAATCGCATGTTGATTGACTTGAAACGCATCAAAAATAATTTCAGACATCTCTCTTTGAGTTTGCCGTTTTTGATAATGAGGCATTAACCTTTGTAAAGTTCCACCTTCTTCATAAATGTCATCCAAATACGATCCGAAGTTAAGTGTTTGGCATTCTGGCTGGTCTATCTCATCATTTAAATGATTGCGAAAAGCAAGTCCCTCATATGTTAGGATGTCGGCATGATTGATTGGTTGCAACAATTGTTCATCTAAATATAAAGTGATGAACTGATGTAAATCTGACTTTAAACCAGGCTCAATCATACGTAAATGACGTAACGTTTCAATTGGTAATGTTTTTAATTTGGCTTTCATTTCCAAAAAAATTTCAGCTGTAACATACGCATCTGACAATGCGCGATGCGGATAATCGTGTTCAATTCCTAAGAAAGACGCAAGTTGCCCTAATTTATATCCTGGGGCATCCGGATATAAAATACGTGCCAATTCAACTGTATCGATTTGTAATGAAGCAATTGGGTCTTTATGAATTGCACGTAACTCGTCATTTAAAAAGCCTAAATCAAATGGTACATTATGCGCGATGAAATAGCTGTCTTTAAATTTATGAGAAATCGTGTCCGCAACTTCTTCAAAATACGGGGCATCTACAAGATCCTCCTTAACAATACCAGTTAAGCTTGTAATAAAGGTAGGTATTTCACGGTTAGGATTTATAAATGTAGCATATTGTTCGGTGATTTCATCTTGTTCAATCACAACGATTCCAACTTCAATAATTTTATCTTGTTTATTTGAAGCATGTCCCGTTGTTTCTAAATCTATGACAACAAACCTCTCCATTTTAAGTTCACCTAACTTTCTACTACAATTCCTTAAAAAGTAAGCTCTTATCCATAAATCGATAAGAGCTTAACCTTGTTTTATAAATAAGTTAATGGTGGTTCTTCTTCAATCACTTCAGTTACTTTATTAGATTCATCCATTAAGGCAATTTTAGGTTTAAAAGTTCTTAACTCATTCGTATCAAGCATTGCATAAGAAACAATGATGACAATGTCATCTTTTTGCACAAGTCTCGCTGCTGCACCATTCAAGCAAATAACGCCTGAATCCCTCTCTCCGGGAATGACATATGTTTCTAATCTAGCACCATTATTATTATTTACAATTTGTACCTTTTCATGGGGTAATATATCAACGGTTTCTAATATTGCTTGATCGATTGTTACGCTGCCAACATAGTTTAAATCTGCTTCTGTTACACGTGCTCGATGTATTTTAGCTTTCATCATTGTACGAAACATCATATCACCCCTTTTAATCCATTTTTTTAACATGACCTTCAGATGTCAAGATTACATTATCAATTAGTCTTGCACTAGAAAATTTAATCGCGCCAGCTAAAATTATATCATCTTCTATAAAGTCGATATGTTCTAATGATGGATAAGTTAATATATCAACATAATCAATTTCAGCTGATGTGTGATTGCGTATATATTCTTTCACAGCCTGAATAATAACTTTCGTATCTGTTTCATCTCTTTGAATAAGAGATTGTCCGAGCTGTAAACCTTTATATAAATAAGGCGCTTCATGTTTTTCTGTTTCTGTTAAATAAACATTTCGACTACTTTTAGCAAGTCCATCTGATTCCCGAACGGTCTCTACTCCAATTAATTTTACATCTAAATTCAAATCCTCAACAAGTAATTGAATTACCGCAAATTGTTGTGCATCCTTTAACCCAAAATACATATGAGTTGGTTTAATGATTTGAACAAGCTTTGTAATCACCATCGCAACACCATCGAAATGTCCAGGTCTAGATTGCCCACATAAAACATTTACACGATCTGTTAAAGTTAACTGAATTCTCGGTTTAGTTGGATACATCGCTTGGGCTGAAGGAATAAATACATAGTCTATATGTAAGTCCTCTAACAGTCTACAGTCTACTGCTTCGTTTCTCGGGTATTGCTCTAAATCCTCTGTCGGGCCAAACTGTAGAGGATTGACAAAGATACTAACGATAACAAGAT
Organism: Candidatus Avamphibacillus intestinigallinarum; assembly: GCA_018711205.1. GTDB lineage: Bacteria > Bacillota > Bacilli > Bacillales > Amphibacillaceae > Avamphibacillus > Avamphibacillus intestinigallinarum. The sequence goes on from DVIO01000124.1 coordinate 10,670, forward strand.
CATTTTGAGCTTTTGCTTTTTGAACTAATGATAAATGACCTTCGTGTAATGACCCCATTGTTGGCACAAAACCAATGGATTTTGTAGAATGAGATTTTATAATGCTTTGCATTTCTGCTGGTGTACGAACAACTTTCATAAGTATGCCTCTTTTTCTATATAATTATTTCAAATATGAATGTTCATCACTTGGAAACACTTCTTTTTTGACGTCTGTTATATAGTCTTTAATCGCTGACGTTGTAATATGGTTCAAGTTTGAATAAGACTTTACAAACTTAGGTGTCTGCTCTGAACCATAAAGTAGTACATCATGATAAACAAGAACTTGTCCATCACAATGTACACCAGAGCCGATTCCAATTGTTGGAATGTGTATAAGCTCAGAAATTTCTTGAGCCAAATCTTTCGGAATACATTCTAACACAACAGCCATTGCACCGTATTTTTCTGCATTTTTTGCATCCCTAATCAATTGCTTGCGAGATTCCTCACTTTTACCTTGTACTTTATAACCACCAAGTACATGTACAGATTGTGGTTGCAAACCTATATGTAATACAACAGGTATACCTGCTTTAGTTAGGCGTGATGTTAATTCTAAAACCTCTTCTGAGGCCCCTTCTAATTTTAATGCATGTGCTTTAGATTCTTGGAATAAGCGTCGTGCATTTTTCAAAGAATCCTCAATAGATATATTGTAAGTCATAAAGGGCATATCAACAACGATAAAAGTATCTTGCGCGCCTCTTTTTACTGCGCTCGCATGATGAATCATATCATCTAATGTCACTTCCACCGTTGATTCATAACCTAAGACTACCATACCTAAAGAGTCGCCAACTAAAATCATATCAACATCGGCAGCTTCGACTGTTTTAGCAGATGGGTAGTCATAAGCTGTCATCATTGTAATTTTATCTCCGTTTTGTTTCATTTTTAAGAACTTTTCTTTTGATAACATACTATTTCCTTTCTTTAAACCATTCAATCTCTGCTGAATATAGTTTAGTCTCTTTTCCATAAGGATCTTCAGCAAGTAATGCACCATCTTCAGCGATTCCTAAAAATGTCGAGTCCCACTCTTTTTGTAACGTCTTAATTCCTATTAATTCGCCAATTTTAAATCCGTACTCTTCCCATTTCTTTTTAACATTCGGAAAACCGTGTTCCATATAGTCCGCATAAGCATCTTCAAAATATAAGAGAATATGTTGAATCAAGTTTTTAATATCCCAATCCTGCCCAGACTCAATTTTTAAAGAAGAAGCTTTTTCTCTAATGTCTTCTGGAAAACTATCTTTTGTTTGGTTTACATTGATTCCCATACCAATGACAACATATTCTATCGAATCTTGTTCAGCTTGCATCTCTGTTAAAATGCCCGTAACTTTTTTATCATGGATTAAAATATCGTTTGGCCACTTAATCTGTGGTTGCAGAAGTGTTTCATTTTTAATAACTTCTGCAAGTACCGTTGCTGTTAACAACGTTAACTGGGCTGCTAAATAAGGTTGCAATTGTGGTCTTAAAATAATACTTAGCCAAATTCCCTCGTTTGATGGAGAATAAAAAGAACGACTCATGCGTCCTTTTCCTTTCGTCTGTTCATCGGCAATCACAATCGTGCCATGTTTTGCCCCATCACGTGCTGCTTGATGAGCAACAAACTGAGTAGAATCAATCGTTTCCTTATGTATAATTGTTTTACCTAACCACTTTGTATGTAAGCCCCATTTTAAAGTGTTTTCACTAATTTTATCGGGGAAGCTCATGATGCGGTAACCTTTTTTTGATTTTCCCTCAATAACATATCCGTCTTTTTCAAGTTCTTTCATGTGCTTCCATATCGCACTACGTGAAATTTTTAGTTTTTCAGACAGCATTTGTCCTGAAATATACTGATCTGTATTATCTGCTAATAATTCAATTAATTTATTACGGGTGGATTGCATTTTATCCATTCCTTTAACTCATATTTCGTATTACGTACCTCATTTAAGACAACAGCTTTTTCCATTCGTTGTAATAAGTCCTGTATCCATTTTCCTTTTTTCAAATCTGGATACATTTTGATTAAATCATTGCCATTTATCAATAAATCACGTTTACTTTCAATAACAATGGTTGATCGAATTGTCTTTATAACATCATTTGTAACCTGATGATCAAGAAAGAGTCTATCTAGTACATTTAAAAATGATTGATCTAAATCCTGTGGTAAATGATATAAAAGATACGTATCTAAGCCATGATATCGAAAATAAATAAGCGCTTCATTCAACGCAATGGCTTCATGCTTTGTTTTATTAGAGCATTTCCAGCTTTTCACCCAAGTATGAATGGAGACAGATCCATCTAGTTGATGGAACAATGTGATAAATTCAGCAAAAGACCTAAAGGGTTGAACATCTTCTCGTAACAAGCCGATTAATGCTGGATACTCTTTAAAAATGGGTAAGCTTTGATCGATTTTAAGGTTTTTTAAATACTGAAAGGCTGAATTAATATACGTGCCTTTTATCAACTTTTCAAACTCGCTTAATATGCGCTCGGTTGCAAGAGTTTGTATGCTATTTCTCAAATCTTGCATCGATTGCAAAGTATCCTTAGCAATGTTAAAGCCTAACTGACTTGAAAAACGTAGTGCTCTAATAATTCTTAAAGGATCCTCTTTTAATCGATCATAACTATTCCCAACTGTACGAATCATTTTCTGATTGATATCCTCAGAACCTTTAAACAGGTCAATGACCCGTCCATGAATGTCAATTGCTAATGCATTCATCGTAAAATCACGTCTTTTTAAATCCTCATGTATGTCTCTTACAAATTCTACTGCATCTGGGTGCCTTTGATCCGAATATTTGCCATCTATCCGAAAGGTTGTCACTTCATAGGATTCATGATGATGGCGCACAATAACCGTTCCATGCTCAATTCCAACAGGAATAACTTTTTCAAAGATTTGTTGTATTTCATATGGAGATGCCGATGTTGCAATATCGATATCATGAATATCTCTTTCAAGAATCAAGTCTCGAACACAACCACCTACAAAATAAGCCTCATAGCCATGATTTATAATTGTTTCTAATATTGGTAAAGCTTGTTTAAATGGTTGAGTTAACATCACGGCATCCCCTTCGTTCTCATTCATTTATTGATTAAAAACTTTTTCATAAATTTGAACATAATGACGAACAATTTCCTCTGAATTAAATAATTTACGTGCTCTTTCGAACGCATTTTTTGAAAATAAACCATGTAAGGATTGATCACTTAATAGTTTCAAACTATATTGTACTGCTTCTTCAATATTTCCTAATTCAATAATATAACCTGTTTCTCCATGTTCAATTACTTCCGGAATACCGCCAATG
>DVIO01000125.1 GCA_018711205.1 Candidatus Avamphibacillus intestinigallinarum
TTTCACCTTACTGTAGGCTGCTTCATCTACAAGTAACGTAAAATTCGGATGATTTTTTAAAGCAGAAGCAGGAAAATCTTCAGTCACATCTGTTTCGATTAATTGACGTACCGTCTCAGCTTTATTCTCTCCGGTAATGAGTAATACAACTTCCTTCGCATCAAGAATCGTTTGTATCCCCATCGTAACCGCATCCGTTGGAACTTCATCAATTGAATTGAAGAATCGTGAATTCACTTCTCTTGTTGATTCTTTCAACTCTACAACATGTGTCCGACTTTCAAAAGATGTTCCGGGTTCATTAAAGCCAATATGCCCGTTCACACCGATACCAAGGATTTGTAGATCAATTCGTCCAGCAGCCGCAATTTTTTCTTCATACGCTTTACAATGTGATTCTAAATCTGTTGCAATCCCACTTGGGACATGCGCTTTTTCCTCAGGAATATTCACATGATCAAATAATTTTTCTTTCATATAATATTTATAGCTACCTGGATGTGATTCGTCTAAACCAACATACTCATCTAAATTAAAACTTGTGACATGATCAAAATCTACGTGCCCATTTTTATATTGATTGATTAAACACTCGTACAAGCCTTCTGGAGTTGACCCCGTCGCAAGACCAATCACCGGTTCGTCCGATGAGTGGATTGTTTTTAATACCATATCACAAGCTTTCTCACTCAATTCTTTTTTTGTTTTAAAAGTTATAATTTCCATATCATCACGCTCCTTTTATAGTATTCTCATTTTACTTTTTACTGTGTCCGTTTCACGTATAAAAAATGATATATCTATTTATTATTTTGTAACCTGTTCAGAGTATTGTTCAAATGTTTCAGTTTTTAATTCTTTTATCAAAATATCAAGTAATTGCTCAGAACTCGCAATTTTATTATTCTCTGAATCTTCGACAAGTCGTGTCAATAAACGAACAAATCTATTCTGCTCCGTCATATTTTACCACCTCTAGCCAATCTAAAAACATTCATTACCTTATCTTCTAAATCCATTACGACCTTTTTGAAACTTACACTTTGTCATTATACTGCAAGTCTTTGCTTTTTTCATTGTTTTTTTATTTCCCATATCCTAATTCAACCTAAACTATTGCTAAAATACTGCTTTCATTCATTAGCCTATGGCATTTTTATAAGAGTGTACCTTATTTCGTTCATAATCGTCATGATTTTACAAACAATGATAAAAAATAAGTATAAATGCTTAATAACGATAGACGAGTCCTATTTTTTTAGATATAATTTTGTAAGAGTTGTACAATTAAAAAAATAGCACGAAAAACATCATTTGAGATAGATTAAATAGAGGAGAATGAACTTGGGAACTAAACGAAGAAGATCAAGAAGTAAAAAGAAAAAATGGCTCATGTGGATTGGAATTATTATTTTAGCACTTATTCTACTTATGGCAGGCTACGTATTCTACCTTTGGACAAAAGCAAGTGATACAATGTCAAACATTCATGAGCCGCTAGCTCGTGATGAGGATCCAGCAAGACAAAAGGAATTAAATGATTTACTGAAGCATAAAGATCCTGTAAACATCTTATTGCTAGGTGTCGACGCTCGTGAAAATGATAAAGGTCGTTCAGATACGATGATTGTCATGACATTAAATCCAAAAAGCAAATCAACTTTAATGACAAGTATCCCTCGTGATACGTATGTTGATATTCCAGGACGTGGTAAAGACAAGATCAACCATGCTTATGCATTTGGGGATGTCCCACTATCCATTGAAACGGTTGAAAAAACATTCGACATTCCTATTCATTTTTATGCACGTGTAAATATGGAAGGCTTTGAACAAGGTATTGACACTTTAGGTGGTATCACGTTAGAAAACAATTTAGACTTCTCACAAGGCGGACATCATTTCACAAAAGGAACACTTTCTTTAGATGGTAAACAAGCACTCGAATACACAAGAATGCGTAAGAAAGACCCTAAAGGAGACCTAGGTCGAAATGACCGTCAACGTAAAGTCATTCAATCTGCTATGAAAAAAGCAACAACCTTATCAAGTATTCCAAAAGTTGATGATTTCCTAGCAATTGCTGATAACAATGTGAAAACAAACTTAAACCAAAAGAACATTGAAGCGATTACGAAAAATTATAGAAAAACAATTGCTTCAAGTAAAAATGTTGAAATTCAAGGAACAGGCGAAACAATCGGTGGCATATGGTACTACATTATCAGCGATGACGAGACAAAACGTATTCACAATGTCATAACAGATCATTTGAAAAAATAGAAAGTAAACTTAACAGCCGTTCTGAAAAGCATATACAGAATGGCTTCTTTTATCCATTACAACATGTTCTTTGACTTCATATTTTAAAATAGGAGGTAACAATTTTGCGGAAAATATTATTAGGTTTATCTCTTCTAATTGTCAGTCTGATGCTCAGTGCATGCTCGGATAATGAAGTGAGTCCGGATGAAACCTTAAATTCCTATACCAAAGAGTGGAACAATCAAAAATTCACAGACATGTACAAAAAACTATCAAGTGACACAAAAGAAACGTATAAAAAAGAAGATTTTATTGACCGTTATGAAAAGATTTACAAAGATCTAGATATTAAAGATTTAAAAATCACCAACAAAACATTAAGTGATAAAGAAATCGAAAAAGCTAAAAAGTCTGGCGAGGCCACATATGCCATTACCGTCAAAATGGACAGTATTGCGGGTCCGATTGAATTTGATAAAAAACTAAAGCTCGTTCGCGAAGAACATGATGATGAAAAAGATTGGTATGTCAAATGGAATCCAAATTTCATCTTTCCAAACTTAAAAGATGGTGGCAAAATTTCACTTGAACAAATTGAACCAAAACGCGGGGAAATCTTAGACCGAAATCAAATGCCTTTGGCAATTAACGATACAGCTCATCAAATCGGCATCATTCCAGACGATTTTAATGAGGCAAACAAACAACAAGTAGCCAATCTATTAAAAATCTCTACAGACTCGATTGATAAAAAATTAGACGCGGATTGGGTAGAACCCAATTTATTTGTACCTTTACAAACGATTTCTAAAGATAACAAAAGCACCTATGAATCACTGATGGATATTCCTGGAGTAAGCAGCCAAGATGTTACCACAAGAACCTATCCAACCGGTAAAGCAACTTCTCATTTAATTGGATATGTTGGGAAAATTTCAGCAGAAGAAAAAGAAGAACACCCAGACTATGGTTCAGAGGATATGATTGGAAAACGTGGACTAGAAAAGGTATTAGAAAAACAATTACGCGGTGAATCCGGGTCAAAAATTATCATCACACAAGAAGATGAAGAAGATACCGTTCTAGCAGAGAAGAAAGTAAAAGATGGTCAGAACATTCAACTGACCATTGATGTTAATTTACAAGAAAAAATCTATGACTCATATGATGGTGAGGCGGGTACATCTACTGCTGTTAATCCAAAAACTGGTGAAACGTTAGCACTTGTCTCAAGTCCTGGTTTTGATCCATCACTCTTTGTAAATAGTATTTCACAAAGTGAGTTGGAAAAACTTCAAGATGATACGCAACAACCATTACTAAACCGTTTTAATTCAACCTATGCGCCAGGTTCAGTCATGAAACCTATCTCAGCAGCCATTGGATTAAATGAAGGTACGATTAAACCAGATGAAGGTCTTACGATTAAAGGCAAATCGTGGTCAAACGGTAAAGGCTGGGGCGACTATAAAGTTAAACGTGTTAGTGAATCCGACAAACCAGTCGATGTAACGGATGCATTGATCCGTTCAGACAACATTTATTTTGCAAAACAAATCGTGAAAATGGGCGACAAAAACTATGTAAAAGGTCTGAAAAACTATGGCTTTGATCAAAAAATTCCATTTAAGTATCCAATTGAGCGCTCACAGATTTCAAACAGTGGGAACTTAAAAAATGAAGTACTACTTGCCAATACAAGCTATGGTCAAGGAGAAATTGAAGTTAGTCCAACTCAGCTAGCTATGGCATATACGCCGATTTTAAATAAAGGTACCTTGCTTAAACCAACCTTATTAAAATCAGAAGACACGAAACAAGTTTGGCATGACAATGTGTTAAATGAAAAACAAGCAGATGTTTTACAAAAAGCATTGCGAAAAGTTGTTACAGATTCTCGCGGTACCGCTAAAGTCTTAAAAGATGAGAAGGTAGACATCTCTGGTAAGACGGGAACGGCTGAATTGAAACGCTCCGCTGATGAAAAAGGACATGAAAATAGTTGGTTCGTCGGTTATCCAACAAAAGATCAAGACTTATTAATTGCGATGATGATGGAAAAAACCGAGAAAAAAGGCTCCATCGTAACTGAAAATGTCGGTAAAATTATTTCCGATTGGAAAAAATAACAATAAAAAAGATTCCGTTTATCTTGATCGATAAACGGAATCTTTTTGTTTTATTCTGATTCTAAGATTTTTTTATTATATCTTTCCAACTCTTCACTACGCTTCTTAGATTCTTGTTTTTGTCTCGGTGTTCCTAATTTATCCCAAGGGAATAAATTCTCCATGAATAACGCTAAAATAATCCCTACGAGTAAACCAGACGAGATCAATGGACGAATGAAGCTCGGTAACGTCTCAAAGTACGTTGCAGGCATCGTCATGATGATAATACCTGTAAACAATGGTAACGCTGCACGATAAACGTTTAATGTATTAAATTCAACCTGTTCAAAGAAACGCAGGGATGAATTAAAGATTTGTAAATAAGATACGAATAATGCTGCACTACCGATACTTAATGGTAAGAGTGAGAAAAATGCGCCGATCGGAGGAATAGCTCCCATTACAAAGAACATAAATCCACCTAAAATAAACGGCAATCTACGAACATCTCCAGTCTGATTTAAGAAACCGATAGATGAAACGAACGGTGAATAAGGGACTAAACCAAAGAAGCCGGCAATACTTGTAATGATCCCTGTAAATGAAAACGAACGGCGATATTGTTTTTTCGTAGCATATTCGCCATACATTTCATCTGTACCTTTAAGTGAACCAAATGTATTCGCTGAGTTAAGTAAGCCAGCTAATACAGTTGTAATAATAATCCCTGTATTCCAAGTCGGTTTTCCAAATGGGAATAACTCAAAGCTAATCCCACCACCAGAACCACCGCTTGTTGATTCAACTCCAAAGATAAGCGTATGTGCAATCCAACCAACGATAATCCCAATTAATAAACCATATTTACGAACACTTGTCGGTGCTTTAATACTAATAATAATCACAAGAATTGCAATAACAATCGCCAAACCAGCTGTTGGCAAATCAATGGATGCAGCTTCTGTTGTATTACCAAATGGAATGCCTAACATACCCTTTAAGAAAATACCACAGAGTTGGGCTGCAAATAAGAACATAAATACACCCATAACGCCTGGATTAAATAATTTAGCAAGATAAGGGCCTGCTCCAGTAATTCCAATTAAAAAGGTAAGCACCCCGGAAATCAAAACACCAATTGCTAAACTACCACCAAGCTCTTCTAAAGGCATACCTTGAGCAGATGCTGTTGTGACAAGTGTTAAAATAACACCCCACCATAGACCTGATTGCCCTTCTAACAAAGCACGTTGGTGACCTAACAATGCTTGCACAATACAAGCAAGTCCCGTTAACATAAATGATAATTGTAATAAAGACACAACTTTATCAGACGGGAGGCCAAACGCTGCACCTACAGTAATAGGAATGACAACGATATTTGTAAAAATAAAAAAGAGCCACTGTAAGCCTGCAATCCAATTACTAGATTTCATTAAATCTTTCATAAGTATACATTTCCCCCTAAATACAATACATATCTATCTCATTTAAACCAATAAAATAAATCCTAAAACTTAGGATTTTAAGGTGATGCCTGCTTTTAATCCAATGAGCATGCCTAAGAGTGTATCCACTCCTGAAGTATGCCCAATTTGCTCCATTTGCTCTAATGCCTGTTTCAGAATTGTATGATTTTCTTGTCGGAGTGCAAAGCACATATGTAGGATTGTGGAATGAAAGTTACCTTTTGTAGCATATAAAAGGTACTCATATGCGACTGGAGTTGTTCTTTTCTTTCCATGATCCGTTAAATATGTAGTCAATGACGAGATAAATGGCGTATGTTGTGCTTCCTCTAAAAGGTATAAGCTTGCACATATGCCTGTCATCATATCATCTCCACTAGGCGTTAGCCCAGGGCCGCGACCAATCCAAAAATCAAATACTTCTTTCGCCCTTTCGTCTGCTCTATGATTCACAAGCGATTCTAAAGCCATTATTTCTTCAAGCCATGAAGTCTTTGTGCCTATATGAGCTGTCTCACTTTGTTGTAAGTATTGTAAAATCATCGCTTGTTCGGTTTCAGAATGTACAAGCCCGCCAATCCATTTTCGTTCAATTAATTCTCGAATCATAATGGAACGATTTTGTAATAGGACATCTATCGAAATAGGTTGAGCCGTTAACAAAGGATTGAACACCTGACTATGCTTTAAAGATAATCGTTGGTTTTTGGAAAATTGCAATGTTTTTTTCTGTGGCAATATAGCTACAGTATCATTTTGGGTTAAATGGCCAATCAAACGCTTCGCATCGTCACTAGACATTCCAATTCCAAACGGAGATAAACCATTTTCTATAGGACCAACATGAATTAAACATTCACCAAATTGTACATTAAAGCTTGAATTAAAAACGCTATGTATAACTCCAGAGCCCTCTGTTTTCAAAATCTCTTGAACATGTTGACTTAGCTGTAACGCATCGTATTCCATCATATTTCGATTCTACTCCTTAGATTCGCTTTGACATCATTCTGATTTAAAGCAATCTACCTTAAAATACAACTCACATGCTGTCGATTCATGAGATAGCTGTCTCTTTAAAACATTATACGTGATTCTTTTACATTAGTCATCCCTATATTTAAATTCAACCTAAAAACCCCTCATGTCAGATAAACATGAGGGATTTGATTCATTTACTTCTTATTCAGCAAATGGGTCTTTGTTATCGTAGTTATTGTTATGAACTACATCTGATACTAAGTAGTTGTAAACATCGTCTACAATTTCAATACCATTTTCTTCATATGCTTTTTCACGAGCAGCACTTCTTTGACCAGGCCAGTTTACTTCATCGAACCCTGGAGCTGGTTTCATGTTGTTTAGATCACTCATTGAGCTTGTTAAGTTTTCTTTGAATGAATCAATGTTTGTAAAGAATGAAGGATTGATTACAATGTGTAATTGACCTAAATCTCTACCTTCAGAAAGGTCATGATACATTGATGATACTTGGTTACCGTGTGGTAAACCTAATAGAATACCTGAAAGAACGTCAACCATCATCATTAAACCGTAACCTTTAGGTCCTGCGATTGGAACTAGCGCTTGAACTTTAAATGGATCTGTTGTTGGGTTACCATCAGCATCCACTGCCCAATCCTCAGGAATATCTACTTTCTTAGAACGAGCATGAAGGATTTTACCCCAAGCTTGAACTGTTGTAGCCATATCAAATGTAACGATTTGACCGTCTTTACCAGGTGCAGCAAATGCAATTGGGTTTGTACCGTAATAAGGTTCAGAACCACCATAAGGCACTACCATTGGGTCTGATTGACACATTGATAGACCAATTAAATCTTCACGAGCTGCTTGATCTACGAAGTATGAAAGTGCACCACTGTGGCTAATGTGTTTAACACCTACGATTGCAATACCGCTTTCTTTAGCCATTTTGATTGCTTCATCCATTGCTTCTTTAGCAGCAACATGACCTGCACCGTTATCTCCATCGAATACACCTGATGCTGGACCAGTTTTTTCAAATGTAAAGTTAGGGTTATGAGTAATACCGCCTTTAGCGATTCTTTCTGCATAGTATTCTACACGCATTGCACCATGTGAGTGAACTCCACGAGCATCAGCGTGTGCAAGTACGTCAGCTACGCCTTCTGCATGCTCTTCACTTAAGCCTGCTTTGTTTAATTTTTTCTTCATTAGATCTTTAAGCTCATCTTTAGCTAATCTAACCAATGAAAACACCTCTTTTATTAAATTATATTGACAATTCCTGTCGAATACTAACGACAAGAACGTAAGTCCATAAATTAAGTGTACTACGATTGAATTCAATTATAAAGCAATTTGAATTACTTTTAACACTTAATTTATCTATTCTTAAAAACAGCTTCAATATGAGCATAACATATACCAAAGTAAACTACTAGGTTTAATGTTATTTAATCAAAGTGAAATATGATTGCAAAGAGAAAGGTAAAAAGTTCAATCACTTTTTACCTTATTCTTAAAAGAATCCTGTATGGTTCAAACTATATTATACTTGTGGATCGCGGTGGCAGTCTTTAGAGTAAATATAAGAGATTGCTTCACGTCCAATTGCATAGCAAGCTTGAATGCAATAAGGGCCCATGTAGATGTAGTCATCTTTTTTAACAGGCATCCATTTATTATCTAGGTTATACATACCTTCACCTGAAAGTAAGTATGCACCATGCTCTTGATAATGAGTTTCTACAAATGGATGGCAACCAGTTGGTTCGAATGTAAGAATATGCATATTCATATCGAATGCAAAGTCTACCGGTAGTAAGTCTTGTAAAAGCACGTTATCCATGCCATCATAGATTTCTTTTTTAATGTCATTTGTGTTACCAGAAACAACCCATGGTTCTTTACCACCTTCAAGTGGTGTATAACGTTGTTTGTATAGATATACTTTTGTATCTTCGTCTTGAGCGTTTTCAAATGTCATTTTAACCCCTGGTGGGCAGTATAAGTATCCACCCTGAGTAAATTCAAATTTCTCATCGCCAGCAGTAGCGTTTAATTTACCATCTACTACATAAATGAAAGATTGAACACCTTCTTCACCAGCGAATCCAGTGTTTTTACCACCTTTATGCAACGTTACAATATAATCTGTAAACCTTGCACCTAGGCGTGGAGAACCTAGAATAGAGTTTGTTGTATTTTCAAAACCTGGTAATACGTTATCAACTAAACCTTCTGGTGGAATCACAGCGTATAGACCTGGTTTAATGTCAGCTCTTGTATTAAGAATATCGTTAGGGAATCCCATTGGTAATCTCTCCTTTAAAAGATATATTAAACAAACAATTTGACCCGATTATACATTACGGATGCGCATGCAATCGGGCCTAAATTGTGAGTTTCTTATTTATATGGCTTAACGCCATATCGAGAAAAATTATTGACTGATGATTGTTCCACTTTCACCACGAAGTGCAGCATCCACTTTTGCTAGTGAGCCAATAATTGAAGTTGCACCTTTGCGGCTTTTCGCAAAGTTAAGTGCTGCTTCAACTTTAGGACCCATACTACCTTTAGCAAATTGTCCTTCTTCAACATATTTCTCAACTTCAGCAACAGTCACTTGCTCAAGTGCTTTTTGATCTGGTTTGCCCCAGTTTACAAATACGTTTTCAACATCTGTAAGAATCATGAATACGTCTGCGTCCACTTCTTCAGATAGTTTGTAACCACTGCGGTCTTTATCAATTACAGCTTCTACACCTTCGTAGCCATTAGTTGATTTAGCGATTGGAATACCGCCACCACCAGCAGCAACTACAATGCTTCCACCTTCAGCAAGTGATTTAATCGCATCTGCTTCAATGATTTGAAGTGGTTGTGGAGATGGAACCAAACGACGGTAGCCACGTCCAGCGTCTTCGCCAACTGTCCAGCCTTTTTCTTTAGCAAGACGGTTTGCTTCTTCTTCTGGATAGAATGGTCCAATTGGTTTTGAAGGATCTTTAAAGTCTTCGTCGTCTTTAGATACAACAGTACGTGTAATCAAGTTAACGATGTTTTTATTTAGACCTAGCTCTTGTAGTTCTTCTTCTAGAGCTTGAATCATCATGTAACCAATGAAACCTTGTGATTCAGCACTGATTGCATCTAAAGGAAGTGCTGGAACAACATCTTTTGCTTCTTCGTTTTGAAGTAAGATATTACCAACTTGTGGCCCGTTACCGTGCATAATCACAAGTTCATAACCTTCTTCAATTAATTTAGCTAAATATTTTGCAGTACCTTTAATATTGTTATATTGGTTTTCCCAAGTACCTTCTTGGCCTGCTTGTAAAATTGCGTTTCCACCTAAAGCTACTACTACTTTTTTACCCATAATCTACCTCCGAAATTTTGGATGAATATGTAGTCACAATTTGAGGTATGCAAATATAAGTAATCTGCATACCTACAAATTATTGACTGTAGTCGATATATCTTAAATTAGTTAACGTCTACGCCGTATTTTTCAGCAAGTGCTTCTAAAGCTTTTTCGAAACATGCTAATGGTACACGTACTGTACCTGCACCGATTTGACCTTTACCAGCCACTTTGTGCGCAATACCAGTGTTGATTACTGGAGTAATACCTGTTTCAACAACTTTACGGATGTCAATACCTAGACATGCACCTTGGAAGTCCCAAGTAGGAATTGAAAGGTTCGGGTTGTTATCGATACAGATTTCGCGCATTTCGTCTGATGTATTGATTGCATCACTGAATCCACCAGTACCTACGAAACGAGTAACACCTGGTGCAGCGATCATCGCCATACCACCTACACCGTATGCCTCAGTAATTGCTGAGTCACCCATGTCTGGACAAGCATCTTCTGAACTGTATCCAGTGAAGTATAGACCATCTGGTGTGTTAACTGGTGCAGTAAACCATTGGTCACCTAAACCAGACACTTTAATACCGAATTGGTTACCGTTACGTGAAAGAACAGTTACGATAGAACCTTCAGTAGTTGTAGCAGCTGTATCCATAACAGATTTAGCTGTAGCCATCATAATGTTTAAGAAGAATTGATCTGTATCAGCTAAGAATTGTGTTACTTCACGTAGCTCATCTTCAGGAAGACCAGCAGTGATTAGGTAAGGTACAATGTCTTTTAAGAATAGTGCTGAACCAGCAATGTTTCTTTGATGGAACTCATCACCCATTGTGATTGCTTTTGCAACTAATACGTTAACGTTCATACCACCATCGATTTGGCGAAGTGCTTTAGATAGTGCAGGTCCTAAAACATCTTTTTGCCATTTTAGACGGTTGATAACTTCTTCGTTGAAAGCACCGAAACGTAATACCGCACCAATACCTTCGTTTAGGTTACAGTATGCAACTTTTCCACTTGTTTTGTTTTCAACAACAACAACTGGGAAGTTTTCTGTTGTAATACCACCCATTGGTCCTACAGCATTTACTGAATGACAAGATTTGAATTCAATGTCGCCATTTGCAAGCATTTTACGAGCATCTTCTTCGTTATCTGCCCATCCTTCAAATAGTGTTGCACCAACACATGAACCTTGCATTGGATCGTTCATATCTTCCCATTTAATTGAAGGACCTGAGTGAAGAATAACTTTACCTCTAATTTCAGGAATCACATCTTTTGCAGGTTGAACATCTAACAAGAATGGTTGAGACTCAATAATATGTTGGATTACCGCTTGGTTTGCTTCATCAATCGTTTTGTATTGCATGTTAATCCTCCTATTCATAATACGCCTTATTCGGCTCGCTTCATTTTGTTATTTAAAAATTGCTTATTTATTCGCAAGTTCTGCAAGGATACGTGCTAGACGTTTGTCTCCACCAGCGATTGGTTTCCACTGATATTGAACAACTTGTCCACCGTTTTCAGCAATTGTTTGCGCAAAGCTTTTCAGACCAATGTTAATAACACGTGGTGCACTTGAAATAAGTTCAGATACTTTTTCAAGATC
>DVIO01000126.1 GCA_018711205.1 Candidatus Avamphibacillus intestinigallinarum
CGCACTTGTTTCGTATGTTCCGTCATTTAATTGTGAGGTGATGATCGCAATATATTCTCCATTTGCTGGTAAAGAGGATTTCTTTAAAGTACCTTTATTCTCCCCTGTTTTAAGATCATCAACTGTCATTAAATGATTGGTTCGAACAAGTGTATCTGGATTATATAAATCTACACGTATCCTTTCGACATCCTGAGTCGCATAAAAGCGATAAGCATAGGCATCCTTCGTAAAAGGTTCCAATGTAAATTCTAAGCCAGCTGTATGTGGGTAATCAGCTGTTTGGTTTAACCAGACGTACGGAAGTTGAATCTTTTGCTTGTCATTTTTACGTTCGAGCTCAAGCCATCCTTGATGTAAGCCTTTTTTAGAAAGCATTGTCGTCGCTTTTAAGCCAACCGTGATGTCTTTCTTTTCTTTTGGTGTGAGGTCAAAAGATAATGGCAATGTCCAACTGATCCCTTTAGCTTGTTTTGGGACATTGAATCGGTACGTTTGTGTTTCACTTGTCATATTTTCAATTGAAATCGTTTCAGTTTTTTCTTTTATATGATCATTTATTTTTCCAAAGCTCAGCATCGGATTGTCGATGATGGCTTTCGTTTGAATCGCCGCTTGTGGACGTACATGTCCCATTCCTTGTGCAATCGGTTCAACTGGTTCGTCTGTTTCTGTGTGCATTTGCTTTGCAGACGTTCGTAACGCTCCAAATAATTGCGCGATTGACCAATTAGGATGTGCTTCTTTTAATAGCGCCATCACACCGGCAACGTGCGGAGTAGCCATACTCGTTCCTTGCAGCATTTCGTATCCTCCTGGCACAGTCGACACAATATTCGTCCCTGGTGCAAGCACGTCTGGTTTAATCGCCCAATTCGTCGTGACTGGTCCACGTGAGCTAAATTCAGCCACTGTACTCGGCTTGATATTTTGATTCAGATTGACGTATAGCTTGTCGCGTTTCTGTTTTAATGTTTTACGAAGTACTTCATAATCTTCTTTTGCTATCGTGCTCATGGGGATATCCACAGCTTCTGCAAAGCCTTCCAGTTCAATTGGCTCTGCATGCTTGTCTCCTTCTGGAAGCAGCATGCCTTTCGCACCGCGTTCGATGGCTATTTGAATGTCCTGCATTAATTGATCTGCTTCTTTTCTTTCAAGCAGAACAATTTTATTTTTCATACGCGCATTTTGTGTGAATTTCGTGACGTATGCCCCTTGTTCATCAGACCAATCTGGGAGTCCTGGAATATTGTTGAGCAGAAATGTATTGTGCTCAAGCGTGTCCTCTAATTCAAACACCTTCTCAGGGTTTGTCGCTGCGCCAACAGCAAGTGCCTTTGTCGATGTAGCAGGTGCACCAACCGTCCACTGATCTGGCCCTGCATTACCATTTGCAATGACGACAGCAACGCCTTTTTCGATTGCTTTATTCACAGCACGTGAAGTCGGGTAATCTGGTCCATTGACATCATTACCGAGTGATAAGTTGATGATATCCACTCCATCCTTCACCGCTTCTTCCAAAGCAGCAATCACTTGAACGGATGTACCACTCCCACCTGGTCCGAGTGCACGGTAGCCGTATAGTTCTGCATCAGGTGCGACGCCTTTTAAATCGCCGCTTGCTGCAATCGTTCCAGCAACGTGACTTCCATGTAAGGTCGGTACACCTTCATCTGCTTTTGTTTCCATCGGATCCTCATCCAAATCAACAGTGTCAAAGCCACCTTGGTAATTTTTCGCTAAATCTGGATGTTTATAATCAATGCCTGTATCAACGACTGCGACTTTCACACCCTTTCCCGTATATGTCGTGTCATTTAATGCATTTGGCAACACTGCTTTTTCTGGATGCTTCGTTTCATCAAGATATGTTTGAAGTGATTGGTGTTTTTCACTTGTTAGAGTTGAATAGTTTTGTGTTGGATGAATCGCTTGGACAAAATCAAGCGAACGAATTTTATTAAATTGGAACGGCTTTCCTTTTAAAGCGAGGCCTTTAAATAAAATCGAGTATGTTTTCACGACTTCAAGAGCAGGATGATGTTTTCGAAAATAGTCAGCATGCTTGGTCACATCACCTTCAACTTCCACAATCATGGTCATTGGCTCTTTGTCATGACTCCTTGTTTCAGCATGAGTCGAGGTGGCCATGATTGAAGCGATACAGATGACACTGATGAGTAAGCATACATAAGCTCTAATTGTTAAGATGCGTTCATTCATGATGGCTTCTCCTTTTTATCTGTAGCTTTTGCTGACTAACTCATTTTCATAGCCGGCAAAATTTTACAATCGGAGATCATCATATTCACAGGTTAAACACATTTTGTGTACAGCTTATGTACAAATAATTATAAATTACTAACAAGTTATGCACATTATCGTTGTTTTATTAACAATATTTAAATTTCCATTCACATTTTATCCACAAAAAAGACGCCTAGTATTTAGACGTCTTCTTGTAAAATTGCTTGGAAATGTGATTCGATTGCATCCGCAATTTGCTGTGACGCTGTTCCATCTCCATATGGATTAGATGCTTTTTTCATGTTTTCATACAGCGTTGTATCAGATAATAATGCATCTGTTTCTTGGAAAATATGTTCCTCATTCGTGCCAATTAACTTCAGCGTACCGGCTTCAATCCCTTCTGGGCGTTCGGTTGTATCTCTTAGCACAAGGACAGGTACACCTAGAGACGGTGCCTCTTCTTGGACACCACCAGAATCCGTTAAAATGATTTCTGCATGTGCAGCAAAGTTGTGAAAATCAATGACGTTTAACGGTTCAATCAATTGAATACGTGGGTGATTGCCAAGCACTTCATTTGCTGTTTCCACAACAACTGGATTCATATGAACTGGATAAACAACGTGAATATCCTCATGTTTATCCACAATGCGTTTAATCGCTCGGAAAATTTGGTATAAATTCTCCCCAATATTTTCTCTGCGGTGAGCAGTTATCAACATTAAACGCTTATCTTTTAATTCATTTAGAATCTCATGTTGATAATTCGGTTGTACCGTTGTTTTAAGCGCATCAATCGCTGTATTACCGGTTACATAAATCGTGTCGGCTGATTTATTTTCATTCAACAAGTTTTGTTTTGCTTTATCTGTTGGTGAAAAATGCAAATCTGCCATAATACCGGTGAGTTGTCTGTTCATCTCTTCCGGAAATGGTGAATATTTATGCCAAGTGCGTAAACCAGCCTCAACATGACCAATTGAAATCTCATGATAAAACGCAGCGAGCGTTGCTGCAAATGTAGTCGTTGTATCCCCGTGAACAAGGACAATATCCGGCTTTGTGTCTTGTAAAATCGATTCTAACCCAGATAAAGCCTGTGTCGTAATTTGTGTTAACGACTGACGTTCCTTCATAATATTCAAATCATAGTCTGGCTTAATCGCAAAAATATCCAGCACTTGATCAAGCATTTGCCTATGCTGAGCTGTCACAGTCACCATACTTTCGAATGTTTCCGAGCGTTTTTCTAATTCCAAAACAAGTGGGGCCATTTTTATCGCTTCAGGTCGCGTACCAAAGATTGACATGACTTTAATCCGTCTACCCATCGGGCCATTCACCCCATTTATATTTTATATATTATATGTTTTATTTCGTACCAAATAAACGGTCACCCGCGTCACCAAGTCCCGGATAAATATAACCGTGTTCGTTTAATTTCTCGTCTAATGCTGCTAAATAAATGTTCACATCAGGATGTTGTTTTTGAATCAGTTCTACACCCTCTGGTGCTGCTACTAAGCACATTAAGCGAATATTTTGGGCACCACGTTTTTTCAGTGACTCAATGGCGTCATTAGCTGAACCACCTGTTGCCAGCATCGGATCGAGAACGATCAATTCACGTTCTGAAATATCAGATGGTAATTTAATATAGTATTCGGTTGGTAATAACGTCTCTGGATCACGATATAACCCTACATGTCCCACTTTTGCAGCTGGGAGTAGGTTTAACATACCATCAACCATTCCTAAACCAGCACGTAAAATTGGAATCAGTCCAATTTTTTTCCCATCTAGTACTTGTGTTTTCGTTTCACCTAGTGGTGTCTCGACAGTTTCGTCACGTAATGACAAGTCTCTTGTAATTTCAAATGCCATTAGCATGGAAACTTCGTCTACCAATTCACGAAAATCCTTTGTTCCCGTGTTACGATCTCGTATATATGTAAGTTTGTGTTGAATTAACGGATGATCAAGTACGATGACTTTACCCAATGCCGGTCACTCCTTTAGAATTTTTGATATCTCTAAAATTGTACTGAAAAAAGAATACATATTCAAGCAAGAGATTAGATTGTTATGAAGATGTCATCTAACTTCTATTATGTTTCCCTAACATGATATCAATTAATCATCTTCCATATGGAGGGGAGCTGTTAACTCTAACTGGCGCTCGTTTAACTTTTCAGGGACTCTGTTTAACTCAACTAAATGAAACATGTTTAGCAAAAAGAAAAACGCATGGAACCAGCAAGATTCCATGCGTTTCTGTATAATTCGACAAATTTCTTACAAAAAAATAGGCATACTTATTTGTAAAGTGGGAACTTGTCAGTAAGTGCTTTAACGCGTTCTTTAGCTTCTTTTTTAACAGCTTCATCGTCAATGTTTTTCAACACTTTAGCAATGATTGATGCTACTTCTTTAAATGCATCTTCATCGAAGCCGCGTGAAGTCGCTGCACTTGTACCTGTACGGATACCACTTGTTACAAATGGTGATTCTTTATCGTAAGGAATTGTGTTTTTGTTTGTTGTTAGGCCAACTTCGTCAAGTGCAAGTTCTGCAACTTTACCAGTTAATCCAAGTGTAGATACGTCTAATAGTACGATATGGTTATCTGTACCACCAGAAACGATACGTACACCTTCAGCTTCTAAAGCTTCAGCAAGTACTTTTGCGTTACTGATTACTTGTTTAGCGTATGTTTTGAAATCGTCAGAAAGCGCTTCTTTTAATGCAACAGCTTTAGCTGCAACAACGTGCATCAATGGGCCACCTTGCATACCTGGGAAGACGTTTTTGTCGATTTTCTTAGCATATTCTTCTTTACACATAACCATACCACCACGTGGGCCACGAAGTGTTTTATGTGTTGTTGTTGTAACAAAGTCAGCGTAAGGTACTGGATTTTGGTGTAAACCAGCCGCTACTAGACCAGCAATATGTGCCATGTCTACTAGTAAGTATGCACCTACTTCGTCAGCAATTTCGCGGAATTTAGCGAAATCAATCGGACGAGAGTATGCTGAAGCACCAGCAACAATCATTTTCGGTTTAACTTCTAGTGCTTTTTCGCGAACTACGTCATAGTCTAGTAGTTCTGTATCTGGATCAACACCGTACTCTACGAAATTGTATAGTACACCAGAGAAGTTTACTGGACTACCGTGTGTAAGGTGTCCACCATGGCTAAGGTTCATACCTAAAACCGTATCACCTGGTTCTAAAGTACTGAAGTATACTGCCATGTTTGCTTGAGCACCTGAGTGTGTTTGTACGTTAACATGTTCCGCTCCGAATAGTTCTTTCGCGCGGTCACGTGCAAGGTTTTCAACAACGTCTACGTGCTCACAGCCACCATAGTAACGTTTGCCTGGATAACCTTCAGCGTATTTATTTGTTAATTTCGATCCTTGAGCTTCCATAACAGCTTTAGAAACAAAGTTCTCAGAAGCAATCAATTCGATATGATCTTCTTGACGCTGTCCTTCATTTATGATCGCATTGTAAAGATCTTGGTCAGTTTGTTTGACATGTTCCAATGACATATTGATCAAGCCTCCTATGTAGTCTGAATATTTACTTTTTGCAACATTGTCTATTCTACCATAATAAAATAGATATAATTGCGACATGCAATTATATCTTACTAACTAGCAGACGATTGTGCAAGTTTTTTCAATATTTTCTATTGTACGTAATTTTATATCTATTTGCAACTGTTATTTAATCTAGTATCCTCGTAATGCGCACGTGCGCCCCCGATTAATTTTGGACGGACGCGTGCTCCGTTTGTACGTGCTTTTCCAATATAACGTTGGTTAAATCTAAGTGGCACCGCAACATGACGTAGTTGCATACCAATCATCGTTTCGCCAATATCAATGCCCGCATCTCCTTTAATATGTTCAACCATGACGGGATCTTCCATATGATTGTATGCATATGTCGCCATTGAGCCACCTGCATGTTTAACTGGCACAACCGACACCTCTTCTAATTGTTGCGCTTCTTTAGTAGTCCGTTCAACACAAAGCGCCCGGTTCAGATGCTCACAGCATTGGAAGGCGAGTTTTACACCTGTTTTTTCTTTTAAATCAGACATTGCATTAAAAATCGCTTCAGCAATGTCTGCACTGCCATGCGTCCCGATATGCTCTCCGGCTACTTCACTTGTCGAACAACCAATGACAAACACATCACCCTCGTGTAAATAACCCGATTCTATCCATTCAGCGACAATATTTTTTAAATCTTGTTTTATCGTATCAATCATGTCTGGAACACTCCTTTTTTGATTTTATAAAATTAAAAACTACGACATTACACGATTATTTAATTGTGTACATGCCGTAGTTGTTCTATTTAGGATTCATTTTCTTCATAAGCTGTGATTTTATTCACGCGGTTTTCATGACGGCCACCTGCGAATTCTGTCGTTAACCAAATGCGCGCGATTTCTTTGGCAAGACTTGGGCCAATGACGCGCTCTCCCATAGCTAGGACATTCGAGTTGTTATGTTCCCTCGTTGCTTTGGCACTAAACATATCATGTACGAGTGCACAACGAATGCCTTTTACTTTATTCGCCGAGATAGACATGCCAATGCCCGTACCACAAATCAATATGCCTCGGTCAAATTCGCCTGAAGCAACCCGTTTTGCAGCTGGTAGAGCATAATCCGGATAATCAACTGAGCATGATCCATCACAACCTGCGTCTTCATATTCAATATTCAATTCTTCTAATAAATCCTTTACTTCATTACGAATACTCATACCTGCGTGATCCGCCGTTAAAATAACCTTCATAATATAGGAACCCCTTTTGTGAAGTAGTTTGTTTCTATATTCTATTTTACTACAAAATGGTTAAATAGAAAATTGCTTGATGCCTTTACTTAATGCTTCTGATTGATTTTCTAACGCGAAGGCAAGCTCATCAATATGATTCACTGAATTCGTTTGTTCTTCCACTGTTGCCCGTACTTCTTGGGCAGCAGCAGATGTTTCTTCTGCAATTTCTGCAACTTCATGTGATTGTAGCACCGTATGTTTAATCGATTTCAGCTGCTGTTCAACAAGTTCTTTTATCGTATCAATTTCATGAGCCACCGTTGTGACAGATTGTGCCATATTTTCAATCGTTTGATTCGTCTCTTTTCCTTTTTCTGCTTCAGAGTTAGCATATTCCACATTTTCATTCATCTTTTCGACGACTTGGCTAACCCCTTCCTGAATCGCTTGAATCAATTCAGCTATACGAGATACAGATGTTGCGCTTTCGTCAGCTAATTTACGTACTTCCTCAGCTACAACTGCAAAGCCCTTTCCTTGCTCACCAGCACGCGCTGCTTCAATGGAGGCGTTTAGTGCAAGCAAGTTCGTTTGTTCCGCAATACCACCGACCATCGTCACAATTGTCTCGATTTGTCCTGCGTTTTGTTTTAAACGATTGACCACAGAAAGTGAATCTGTCTGGTTGTCAGCTAATGAACCGATGCCAGTAACAAGTTGGCTCACCACTTGCTGACTCCGCCTCAATTCGGTTAACATCGTTTCTGATTGTTCATTTGCTTGTTCTGCCTTCGCTTCAACATCTGTCGCAATGGCAGATGATAATTCAATCGCTTCATTCATATCTTGCATGCGGTAAGCTGAATCTTCTGCACCTTTTGAAATATCTTCAATCGTTGCATTCATTCGATTCGCATATTCGAACGCATTGGCTGAGACCGTCTTCATCTCACCGACTGTAGTGTTTGTCCGCGTGAAATTCGCTTCAATTTGTTGAACCATTTCGTGTAAATTATGTAACATCGTTTGAAAAGCGATACTTAATGACTTGATTTCATCATCTGACTTAGGAATCACGATGTCACCATCTAAATGTCCCTTCGCCACGTTAGAAACATGTTTTTCTAATCTTTCTAACGGTTTTGTAATCAATTGTGCTGCAAAGTAGGCAAGTATGCCCGACCAAATAATCCCTAACAGCAATGTTAAAATGGTAAATAATTCAATAGAAATATTCCAAACGTTGCTAATCGAATCATACACAACATACAAGAAAAATAGTGAACAAGAATATGTGATCATTGCAAGCACCGTTACAAGTAGTACAACTTTTAATTTCAAACTAAAACGATATCTTCTCTCCATGAAGACTTCCCCCTACGATTGGCGTTTTAGTTTATCGATTAACAAATCAATCTGTTCATCTAATTCCGCCAATGTTTTTTGGTAAACGGAAAGCTCCCCACCAAATGGATCGGAAATATCATCATTGATTAAATCCGCTTCAAGCAGGCGAATCTCTCTTAAATCATCTCGTAAATAGTCATTTAACATCTCATGTAATTTTACATAATCGACTTTCTGACTATTTTCTTGAATGAATGCCGCTCGTTTTAACTCCAATTCAGTATAGGACTTTTTCATTGCTTCCCATACTTCTTTATCGGCATCATTGGCATATTCCTTTAGGGTAAAATACTTTTCTAAAAAGATAGGATATTCTAGCATTAACGCTTGTTTATGTGAGCTCGTCATCGTTAGAACTAAATCTGCCCAATGTAATAAACGTTCTGTAACAGGCTGGGAAACATGATTCAGGTCAATGCCACGTTCTTTTAATACTTCAATGGTCGACATGCTTGCCCGCTCGCCACCGTTTGCATAGATTCCGGCTGATTGTACTTGTGCTTCTGGGTATTTATGCTTGATTAAAGCCTCTGCCATCGGGCTACGACACGTATTGCCAGTACAGATGAATAAAATATTCATACTGCTCCCCCTTCTCCTAGAGTATTGCTTTTTATGTAATATACCATACCTGTTCATAAAATCGTAATAGAGAGCTATGCACAAAAAAACTTTTCGCAAGTCCACAAGACTCGGAAAAGTTCATTATACGACTATTTAATGAAAGATAAAAAATAATCCAAACGCCGCTAAAATACTGCCACCAAACATTTCACCGTATTTGCCAAGGTAACCAGTCACTTTTCTAGCGATCGCAAGTCCTAACCACGTCAAACACATACTCGTAACCCCAAATAATATAATCATAATCAATGTTTCGACTTCTCGAATCCCTAAACTAAGTCCTACAGAGAAGCTATCCAAACTAACCGTAAATGCAAATAAAAAGGGACCTATTCCATTTGGGCTGAAAACATGATTTCTTTCGATTTGAAAAGCTTGAAAAAACATATGAGCGCCAATTAAAAAAAGCAAAATACCACTTAATAATGTCGTCCATTCTCCAATTTGAATGGAAATAAATTTACCAAGCAATAAACCGAAAAATGGCATGATAATATGAAAAGCACCCACAATGAGACCAATACTCAAAATTCGTTTCCAGCGAATTTTTTTCAAACCTATCCCTAAGCTCATACTAAATGCATCCATACCTAATGCACTCGCCATAAAAAACATCGAGACAAATGCAGTCAGCCCTTTTTCCATCCAATCCACTCCCTAAGGACATGCTTCTTCACTCTATGCATGTCTTAGGTACAATATGAATGATTGGGTGATGATGGTTTGTCTATTTACGCTTGAATGGAAGTCGCTGCTTTTTTTAAGCGGTTCATAATCGCTAACCCAATGCCTTCTTCAGAAAATGCTTCAGAAATGATCACATCACAATTGCTAGCATTAAAATACCGTAAGCCGTAATACATTCTGTTTGCAACATCTGCTAACGTGTCACCTAAAGAAAACGTCACAGCAGGCTGTACATCTAATGCTTGTAAACTGTTTTCTCGCGCCATGACTCCGACGCGTTTACCAGTCGCTTGTTCGCTTTTAATTGTTTCTTCTAGATTGCCTGTAGCAATAATCAGTGGAACACTCGGTGCATAGTGACGATATTTCATTCCAGGTGCTTTGGGATGTGCTTTGGAATCCT
>DVIO01000127.1 GCA_018711205.1 Candidatus Avamphibacillus intestinigallinarum
TTAGAACATAATTTACATCGATAAATGATAACTAAATGATAATAGAGCTAGTGTCTTGCGAATGGAGATACTAGCTTTATTCTGTTATACTAATAAATAAATAGAATATCTAGCTCCTAGAAGATTCATAATTTGTGGACAAATCTTTAAAAAGGCTAGATAAATTAAGCATTTTACTTTAGAAGAATATTCTCATTTCTTTGAAAATAGTTGATAAAAGACTACATATGATTTAAGATTATAATGAGAATCAATTTAGAATGGATATAAAGTCCACAATCAATATAATATTACACTTTGGAGGTATCAATATGTCAGTATTAGAAATTAAGGATCTTCATGTATCAATTGAAGAGAAAGAAATTTTAAAAGGTGTAAATCTTACTATAAAAAGTGGGGAATTCCACGCAATCATGGGACCAAACGGTACTGGTAAATCAACACTAGCATCAGCTATCATGGGTCATCCAAGCTATGAAGTAACTGAAGGGTCTATCACATTTGACGGTGAAGACGTATTAGAAATGGAAGTTGACGAAAGAGCACGTGCTGGTCTATTCCTAGCTATGCAATACCCAAGTGAAATCAATGGTGTGACAACTTCAGATTTCTTACGCTCTGCAATGAACGTTCGCCGTGAAGAAGGTGACGAAATTTCACTAATGCAATTCATTAAAGAAATGGACGAAGCATTAGAATTCTTAGATATTGATAAAAACATGGCACAACGTTACTTGAACGAAGGTTTCTCTGGTGGGGAGAAAAAACGTAACGAGATTCTACAACTATTACTATTAAAACCAGAAATTGGAATTCTTGACGAAATTGACTCTGGTCTAGACATTGATGCACTTAAAGTTGTATCAAAAGGAATTAACAAACTACGTGATGAGAACTTTGGTACATTAATTATTACTCACTACCAACGTTTACTTGACTATATTACTCCAGATTTCGTACACGTGATGATGCAAGGTCGTGTTGTAAAATCAGGTGGACCTGAACTAGCACAACGACTAGAAAAAGAAGGGTACGAATGGATTAAAGAAGAACTAGGAATTGAAGATGAAACAGTAGGACAAGAAGGCTAAATACAATCAATTTCAGATAGGAGGGTAAATATGGCTGTGGAAACAAAATTACCATATGACAAAGATTATATAGAACAATTCTCGGCTAGTCACAATGAACCAGCTTGGATGAAGGAATTACGTTTGAAAGCATTCGAGCAGTCTGAATCATTGGACATGCCAAAACCGGATAAAACAAATATTAAAAGATGGAACTTTACAAACTTCAAACACGAAGCTGCTGAAGGGGCAAAAATTTCATCTCTACAAGAATTACCAGAAGAACTTAAAGAAATCATTGACGAGAATAACGCTGGTGAAAACGTTTTAATTCAACGTAATCACACAATCGCATATAGCTCTTTAAGTAAAGAGTTAGAAGATAAAGGTGTTATTTTAACGGATATCTTTACAGCGATTAGAGAGCATAGTGATTTGGTTCAAAAATATTTCATGACAGATGCTGTTCAAGTTGATGAACATCGTTTAACAGCACTACATGCTGCATTATTAAATGGTGGAGCGTTTGTATACATTCCTAAAAATGTAGAAATAAAAGAACCACTACAAACAATTTTCTGGCAAGAAGATCCAGAGGCGTCGCTATTTAATCACGTATTGGTTGTTGCTGATACGGGAAGCTCTGTGACATATGTAGAAAACTACATTTCTAACAACGAAAAAGAAGAAACAATTGCAAATATTGTGACTGAAGTTGTTGCGCTAGATAATGCTAAAGTTTCATTTGGTGGTGTCGACTACTTCGCAGCTGGAACAACAACATATGTGAATCGTCGCGCTGCTGCATATCGTGATGCAACAGTTGATTGGGCACTTGGTCAAATGAACGATGGAAATACAATCTCTGAGAACGTTACACATCTAATCGGTGATGGATCCGTAACGAACATGAAAACTGTAGTTGTTGGACGTGGAGACCAAATCGAAAACTTCACATCTAAGACTGTACACTTCGGACTAGATACTGTAGGTCATATTTTACAACACGGTGTTATGACTCAGGCTGCATCTTCTATCTTTAATGGTATTGGTAAGATTGAACATGGTGCTACACGTTCAGATGCGGTTCAGGAATCTCGCGTCTTAATGTTAAGTGAAAAAGCACGTGGTGATGCAAACCCTATCCTATTAATTGATGAAGATGACGTTACAGCAGGTCACGCAGCTTCAGTAGGCCGTGTGGATGAATTACAATTGTATTACCTAATGAGCCGTGGTCTATCAAAACAAGAATCAGAACGTCTGATTATCCATGGATTCTTAGAGCCAGTTGTAGCTCAACTACCTATTGAGTCTGTTAAAAAACAACTTTCAGAAGTTATCGAAAGGAAAATTCACTAATGGACATTCGTGCCATTCGAGAACAGTTCCCTGTCTTAGATCAGGAAGTTAATGGCCATCCTTTAGTCTATTTGGATTCATCCGCAACTTCTCAGAAACCGATTTCAGTTATCGAGGCGGTAGATGATTACTACCGTCATCATAACTCAAACGTTCATCGTGGTGTTCATACATTGGGCACACGCGCAACTGATTTATATGAAGGTGCAAGAGATAAAGTTCGTCGTTTCATCAATGCTGAATCAACTGCTGAAATCATTTTCAATCGCGGTACAACGACAGCATTGAACACAGTTGCTTCAAGTTATGCTTATGCTAATCTTTCAGAAGGTGATGAGATTGTTCTAACGTATATGGAACATCATTCAAATATCATCCCATGGCAACAAGCTGCTAAAGCGACTGGTGCAACATTGAAATATATTCCACTGCAAGAAGACGGAACCATTACCATTCAAGATGCTAAAGAAACGATTACAAACAATACAAAAATTGTGGCAATCGCTCATGTATCAAACGTACTTGGAACCATTAATCCGGTAAAAGAAGTTGCAAAAATTGCCCATGAACATGGGGCAGTTATTGTGGTGGATGGTGCACAAGGTGCGCCACATCTTAAAGTCGATGTTCAAGACTTAGATTGTGATTTCTATGCATTCTCGGGTCATAAAATGTGTGCTCCGACTGGCATTGGCGTGTTGTATGGTAAGAAACACTTACTAGACAGCATGGAACCGATTGAATTTGGTGGGGAAATGATTGACTTTGTTGGTCTATATGATTCGACTTGGAAAGAGTTACCTTGGAAATTCGAAGGTGGAACACCAATCATTGCAGGTGCAGTTGGTCTTGGGGCTGCTATCGACTTCTTAAATGATGTAGGATTAGATGCTATTCACGAACATGAAGAGCAACTCGCTAAACACGCGCTTGAAAGTCTACGTACGATTGATGGCATATCAATATACGGACCGGAAACGCGTGCGGGACTTGTTACTTTTAACTTGAATGACGTTCATCCACATGATACAGCAACAGTTCTTGATGCAGAGGGAATAGCTGTACGTGCAGGTCATCATTGTGCACAACCTCTTATGAAATGGTTAGATGTAACAGCGACTGCACGGGCAAGCTTTTATCTGTACAATACAGAAGAAGAGATTGATCGTTTAGTCGATGGTCTCCGAAAAGCGAAGGAGTATTTCGGTTATGTCTTTTAATAACTTAGATCAACTCTATAGACAAGTCATTATGGACCATTATAGAACGCCGCGAAACCGTGGTAAGTTAGAGGATTCTAACTTAACAGTAGATATGAATAATCCGACTTGTGGTGATACGGTTCGCGTGCAGTTGAAAATAGAAGATGGCTATGTGAAAGATGCAAAATTTGAAGGTGAAGGCTGTTCAATCAGCCTTGCTTCAGCATCTATGATGACACAAGCCATTAAAGGCAAAAAAGTTACCGAAGCATTAGAAATGTCTAAACTATTTTCTAATATGATGCTCGGTGAAGATATTGATTCAGAAGAACTTGACCTAGGAGATATCATTGCTTTGCAAGGGGTTTCCAAGTTTCCAGCCCGCATAAAATGTGCTACACTTGCATGGAAAGCAATGGAGAAAGGCGTTCTTGATGAATAGGTTTTCGATCATCTCAAAGGAGGTTTTATATTATGGCTAAAAAAGCGCCAGTTGAAGAAGAATATAAATATGGTTTTCATGATAAAGACGTGTCTGTTTTCCGTACAGAACGAGGGTTAACGAAGGCAGTTGTCGAAGAAATCTCAAGAATGAAAGAAGAACCAGAATGGATGTTAGAAGAACGCTTAAAAGCATTAGAAATCTTCTATAGTAAACCAATGCCACAATGGGGTGGAGATTTATCAGAACTAGATTTTGATGAAATTGTTTACTATGTTAAACCATCTGAAGCACAAGGTCGTACTTGGGATGAAGTTCCAGAGGAAATTAAGAAAACATTTGATGTGCTTGGTATCCCTGAAGCTGAACAAAAATATTTAGCAGGTGTATCTGCACAATATGAATCTGAGGTTGTTTACCAAAGTCTAGAAGAAGACCTAGCGAAAATGGGTATCATCTTTATGGACACAGATTCAGCGCTTCAAGAACATGAAGAATTATTTAAAGAGTACTTCGGTAAAGTAATTCCAGCTGCAGATAACAAATTCTCAGCTTTAAATACAGCTGTATGGTCTGGTGGAAGTTTCATCTACGTTCCAAAAGGTGTTAAAGCGACATCACCACTACAAGCTTACTTCCGTATTAACTCAGAAAATATGGGACAGTTTGAAAGAACCTTAATTATTGTTGATGAAGGTGGATCTGTTCACTATGTAGAAGGTTGTACAGCACCTACGTATACTACAAACTCACTGCATAGTGCAGTTGTTGAAATCTTTGTTAAAAAAGATGCAGACTGCCGTTATACAACAATTCAAAACTGGGCAAATAACGTTTATAACTTAGTTACAAAACGTGCAACATGTGATGAGAACGCTACTATGGAATGGATTGATGGTAACTTAGGTTCTAAGTTAACGATGAAATATCCATCAGTTCTTCTTAAAGGCCGTGGTTCTAGAGGTTTAACGACTTCTATTGCATATGCTGGTAGAGGACAACATCAAGATGCTGGTGCTAAGATGTACCATCTAGGTCCAGATACATCATCATCAATCGTGTCGAAATCAATGTCTAAATTCGGTGGTAAAGTATCTTATCGCGGTATCGTTCACTTTGGACGTAAAGCAGAAGGTGCAAAATCTACAATTGAATGTGATACGTTGATTCTTGATAACGAATCAACTTCAGATACGATTCCATATAACGAAATTCTAAACGATAACATTTCACTAGAGCATGAGGCAAAAGTTTCTAAAATTTCTGCTGAGCAATTGTTCTACCTTATGAGCCGTGGTATCGGTGAACAAGAAGCGAGTGAAATGATTGTACTTGGTTTCATTGAACCATTTACAAAAGAACTTCCAATGGAATATGCAGTGGAAATGAACCGTCTAATCAGGCACGAAATGGAAGGATCTATTGGTTAATCCTTGATATATGTGTTTGATTTATCAAGATAAATGATAACAAGAAGGAATCTTACTTTAGAAGTAGATTCCTTCTTTTCTTTTACCTATAGCCAATTAAACATTGACGAAGTGGCATACATATATTGATACAGGAACGACTTCATTTTTAAAAGGAGTTAGTCTCATGCAAGAACATATCTTTTTTTACTATACAAATGATTTCCATAGTTATTTTGAGCAATGGCCGAAAGTGGCAGATTTTCTAAAGGGAAAACAGCGTATCCATACACAATTGGAACAAGATTATTATATTGTTGACATTGGAGACCATATTGATCGCGTTCATCCAATTGCTGAAGCAAGTCTTGGTAAAGAGAATATTACATTACTCAATGCTCTTCGATATGATGCTGTGACACTAGGAAATAATGAGGGCATTACGTTACCATATGATGCTTTATATCATTTGTACGATGAAGCAGCGTTTGATGTAGTGTGTGCCAATCTACAACCTATTGGTGATGCGCCTCCTACATGGTTGCAATCTAGTACAACGTTTACGACAAAGCAAGGCACAACGATTGCTCTAGTTGGTTTAACAGCAGCGTTTTATACATTTTATCGTCGACTCGGCTGGCAAATTGAGGATCCTTATATAGCTTTACAAGAGGAGCTTGCTTCGCTTCGATCGACACATGATATTGTCATATTATTATCTCATTTGGGGTTACATGAGGATGAAAAAATTGCTGAACAATTCCCTGAAATCGATTGTATCATTGGGGGTCATACTCATCATTTATTGAAATCTGGAAAGTATGTTCATAAAACATTGATTACTTCCGCTGGAAAATTTGCCTTTTATGTAGGAGAAGTAATCTTTACATGGGACACGGTTCAGAAGAAAATCACAAACCATTCTGCACAAGCTGTACATATCGCTGATTTAAAAAATGATAAAGCGACTGAACGACATGTGAATAAGCTCAAGCAACAAGCCATTGATCAAATGGAGCAGTCTGTGTTGACATTAAATAGAAAGTTCGAAGTGGACTGGTTTAAACAAACAGACTTAATTCAATTGTTGACGAGTGGCTTACGTAAATGGACAAAGGCAGACTGTGCGATGTTAAATGCGGGCGTATTATTAAACAGCTGGCTTGGTGGAACGATTACAGATTATGACATTCATAAAATATGTCCGCATCCGATTAATCCATGTGTTATTGAGTTAACGGGAGATGAACTCTTAGAGGTCGTTCGAGGTGCTCATATGGAAGAATTAATTCATTTTCCGTTGAAAGGATTCGGCTTCCGTGGTGAAGTGTTAGGTGTATTTGTTTTTGCTGGACTAGATATTTATGCAACGATTTTAGAAGACGGGCATACATTTATTCAAGCTGTATATATGAATGGCGCCCCAATTGAAAAACACAAGCTATACACACTTGCAACGGCTGACACATTTACGTTTGGTGATTTATTTCCAGCCATTCGTAGGGCGAAAAACAAGGCGTTTTTTATGCCTGAATTTTTACGAGATGTCTTAAAGCAAACATTAATCGATACGTATGGACATTAAATTATCACACCTTATCTCGCCTTACATACAGTAATACTGATGTTAAAAGGAGGAGAAGGTTGTCATGATTTCAGTTTACCCAGTCCATATTGAAAATGGTGTATTTACAGCTACACAAGTAAGATTACCAGATACGAATTTATTAATTGTATCGAATGAAAAAGCTTATATTATGTGCGCAGCTTTAGATGTATCTATTCTAAATACGGCATTAAAAGAACGAAATGTGATTGCAGGTAGAGCAAGAGGTGTGAAAACGATTGAAGAATTATTGAATGCACCTCTAGAACAAGTAACAGATGCTTCGCACAAGCAGTTTGGTTGGCAAACAGGTTTAACGGGTAAAGAAGCATTGCTAAAAACGGTAGAATAGATTACTTAAAAATGTGTCTAACCCCCTTTGTACTTGCATAAGATAATGCGCAAGGGGGTTTTTTAATGTTTCGGCGTCGTATTATAAAAAAATATAAACGTACACCTCCAATTAAACTTGTATTATTGATTACGAGCATAATATTTATTTGTTTTATTTTTCTTAGCATTTGGTTAATCGATAGAAGAATTGAACCAACTCTTATGAATGTAGCAGAAATTAAAACGGATGAATTTGCAACCCGAGCGATTAACGCAGCCGTTGAATTTACCGAAGAAATTGAATTTGAAGATTTAATGAATATTCACATTGATGATAAAGGAAATGTCGCGAGAATGGGCTGGAATTCTGCAGTCGTAAATAAAGTACTACGAAAATCAACAGATCGTGTTGAATATTTTTTACATAATATGAACAAAGGCGAAACAATTGATACAGAGGATCCCGAACTTGGCGCAGAAGAATATGGAGAAACTGTTGGAGATTTAGCCGAAAGAGATCCGACTGTTGTTGAAATACCGGTTGGTCAGGCGACAGGGAATACGATTCTGGCGAACTTAGGACCGAAGATTCCCGTTCATTTTGAAATTGTTGGGAATATTAAAACAGACGTGATTCATGAAGTGAAAGAATGGGGTGTCAACTCGGCCTTATATGAAATATATATTAATGTTCATGTGAATGTACAAATTGTCGTGCCATTTTCTACTAAAACGTCACAGGTTGAAACGAAAATTTTTATCGATTCCGGTGTCATTATGGGGGATGTACCAGAATTTTATAATAAAGGTGAAGGGGATTCTTCCATATCGATTCCAAAAGGAAACTTGAAAAAAGATGAATAGTCTATTATAATTATTCATATAATTTAATAAACATCTAATCAGTTCAATACTCAATAAATGTAATAAAATGTTAAAAACTTGACGTCTGAAATAGACTTTATATCATTTACATGAATGAGAGAACAATGATAGATACCCATTCTATCATTGTTTTTTTTATGAAAAGATTGCAAGATAGAATACATATAATGGAATTACTGGAGGTGAATGAGGTGGATACTTTTCTTCCACTTTTGCCAGCAATATTAATGTTAGCACTCGTTATTTTCACTAGAAAAATCGTGCTTTCGTTAGGAACTGGGATTTTCGTTGGAGCATTTATTTATACAGATTTTTCGATAGGACAAACATTAAAAACCATTTGGCTCTATTTTTATCAAATTTTTTATAGCGACGGGGCATTAGAAACGAGTAATCTTCTTTTACTTGGTTTTCTATTACTATTAGGTATTATGACAGCGCTCCTCGCAGCATCAGGTGGAAGTCAAGCTTTTGGTGACTGGATGATTCAAAAGATTAAAACAAGAACAGGTGCCCAAATGATGCCAATTATTTTGGGGTTGGTGATCTTTATTGATGATTATTTTAATAGTTTAGCGGTCGGTCAAGTAGCTAGACCATTAACAGATCGTCATCATATATCACGTGCAAAACTTGCTTATTATATTGACTCAACATCAGCGCCAGTTACGGTCATATCTCCAATCTCAAGTTGGGGTGCGTTTATTATTGGGATTTTAGGCAGTTTATTTGCAGCTAATCAAATTACAGATATGAAGCCACTTACATCATTTATTCAAATGATTCCTTATAATTTTTATGCAATCGCTGCATTACTCATTGTATTTTTAGTAGCCTTATTTAAATTTGACATCGGTCCTATGAAAAAGCATGAAGAGCGTGCGGTTCGTGATCATCAGTTAGTGGATCCGGACCCTAAAAAAGCTCATATTCCAGGTGATTTAAATGCGGTATTTAAACCGCATCAAGATGGTCGAGTCTATCATCTACTTGTTCCGATTATCATTTTGCTTGTGGTAACAGTCTCTTTAATGATTGTAACAGGCATCGTCCATACAGAAGATGAGCTTACATTTTTACACATATTTGAAAATACAGATGTCAATATTTCACTTTTCTCAGGTGGATTCATGGCAGTCTTAGCAGGCTTTATATTTCATTTCCGACAACAGTCACCTAAAGCACGTAGTATGAAGATTTTTGTTGAAGGTATTAAGACGATGTTGCCAGCTATTTTCATTCTCATATTAGCATGGATGATTGGATCAACGATGAGTGATTTGAAAACGGGTGAGCATTTGGCACATATTGTACAAAATTCATCTATACAAGCTCCGATGTTACCGTTTATCTTCTTCATCATTGCAGGGGTTATGTCGCTTGCGACAGGTACT
Source organism: Candidatus Avamphibacillus intestinigallinarum (assembly GCA_018711205.1). Taxonomy (GTDB): domain Bacteria; phylum Bacillota; class Bacilli; order Bacillales; family Amphibacillaceae; genus Avamphibacillus; species Avamphibacillus intestinigallinarum. The sequence goes on from DVIO01000127.1 coordinate 9,704, forward strand.
TCTTGGGGTACATTCAGTATTATGTTACCGATCGGGGCAGAAGTTGTGCTTAATTTAGATACAAGCTTATTACTACCTGTTTTATCAGCTGTACTGGCTGGTTCGGTTTTCGGAGATCACTGTACACCGATTTCAGATACGACGATCTTATCTTCAACAGGGGCAGGTGCTAATCATATTGATCATGTGATCACGCAATTACCATATGCGTTTATTGCAGCATTATCAGCAGGGGTTGGCTATTTAAGTACAGGATTATTTGGCAATCTCTGGATTAGTCTAATTATCGTCATCGCCATTCCGCTTATCATTGCTTGGTTGAATCAGGCGATGAACCAGAAAAAACAGACAAATATAGAATAGAGTGCCAGGTCCCTTTTATGAATAGTTAAAATGGCCTATAATAGAAGTGGAATGTAAAAGGAAGTAAAACATTTAATGAGGAGTTTACGTATGACAACAGATATACACTTACGACCGCTAGAAAAAGATGATTTAACATTTTTACACCGATTGAATAACGACCCGGATATTATGACTTTTTGGTTTGAAGAACCTTATCGTTCATTAACGCATTTACAGCATGAATATGATGAAAACCTTAAAGAACAGCTATCTCGTCAATTTGTCATTATGCATGGCGAGGAAAAGGTAGGGTTTGTTGGTTTATTTGATTTTGATCATCTGCATAGAAAAGCAGAGTTTGGCATTATGATTGATACAGCCTATCAAGGTAAAGGCTACGCAAAAGCCGCAACAAAGCTGGCAATGTCTTATGCATTTTATAGAATGAATGTACGTAAGCTATTTTTAATTGTCGATTTATATAATGAAAAAGCGATTCATATTTATGAAAAAATGGGCTTTAAAAGAGAAGCTGAATTAGAAAAAGAATACTTTGTAAATGGTGAATACCACGATGTATTGACGATGAGAATTTTCCAAGATGAGTATTTCACAATGAATCAATAAGTGTTAAAAAAGTAATCATCTTAGTATGGTTACTTTTTAATACTTTCCTGATTAAATTATTTGAAAATTAAAACATATGATTATACTCGTGAAATGTTATAAGTTCAAAGTATTATTTATGATAATTTTGACATATAGTTTAACACTAGCTATAATATAGAAATGAATTATTCAGAAAATATGGACGGTTCAAAACAATAACAACATGAAAGGGTGCAATGAAATGGATTCACGTTCACAGTGGGGAACGAGAGCTGGCTTTATTATGGCAGCAGTTGGTTCTGCAATTGGTTTAGGTAATATTTGGAGATTCCCGGCGGTTGCTTATGAAAATGGGGGAGGCGCCTTCTTCATACCGTATTTATTCGCACTACTTACTGCAGGTATTCCGATTTTGATTATGGAATTTACGATGGGTCATAAATACAGGGGTTCTTCGCCTTTAACTTTCAGAAAAATCAATAAAAGGGCGGAATTTGTTGGTTGGTGGGGCGTTTTCGTATCCTTTGTCATCTCGACCTATTATTCTGTTATTATTGCCTGGGCAATATCGTACTCATACTTCTCATTAAAATTAAGCTGGGGTAAAGACCCAAATAGTTTTCTAGGAAATGATTATTTACAAAATACTGTCGACCCAGGTGCTGTTGGATCGTTTGTTCCAGGTGTTTTAGTGCCGCTCATTATTGTATGGGTTATTGTATTAGGAATCTTATCTAAAGGTGTCAAAAAAGGGATTGAAGCGGCGAATAGAATTTTTATACCATTACTTGTTTTTGCATTCCTCTTAATTGTTATTCGCGCAGTTACATTACCTGGCGCTTTAGATGGTTTACAAGCCTTCTTCCAACCAGATTTTTCACAAATTATGAAACCTTCTGTATGGGTTGAAGCATATGGTCAAATCTTCTTTAGTATGTCGATTGCATTTGCTATTATGATTACGTATTCTAGTTATTTACCACGTAAAGCTGATATTACCAACAACGCATTTATCACTGGTTTTGGTAACTCTAGTTTTGAATTATTAGCGGGTATTGGTGTGTTTTCGGTGTTAGGCTTTATGTCAGCACAACAAGGTATACCCATTGATGAGGTTGTAACAGATGGGGTTGGGCTTGCATTTGTTGTTTTCCCGGAAATTATTAACCAGTTCCCAGCGTTTAATCAAGCCTTTGGTTTCCTATTTTTCTTCTCGCTATTTTTAGCGGGTCTTACATCTTTAATGTCGATTACAGAGACATATGTCGCGGCAGTTTCTGATAAATTTAATGTGTCAAGAAAGAAAGCTGTGCTGTTTGGTGGCGGTCTTTCAGCAGTGGTTTCATTAATTTATGCCACACAAGGTGGATTATCGTTCCTAGACAACGTTGACTACTTTATTAACCAATTCGGTGTAGCTGTTTTAGGTCTCGTTGAAGTTGTCTTAATTGCTTGGGTCTTTAGAAAACTTGGCGAATATAAAAGACATGCGAACGCGATATCTGATATTCAATTAGGTAGCTGGTGGACGATTTGCTTAACAACGATTACACCGATTGTTCTTGGCTTCCAAATGGTGCGTCTATTCCAACAAAACTTAGGTAAAACATTTGACACAGATACCGGAAACTATTCGGGTTACTCGGATATGTTTATCTTCTATGGTGGTTGGCTCGTTGCCATCACAGTAGTCATTGTAGCGATTATCTTCTCACTAATGAAATGGAGATCGAATCAAAATGATACATTCGAAAGCACAGAGGGGGAAAACAACTGATGAGTACTAGTTCGATTGTCGTCATGATTATTGGAATCGTTATTATATGGGGAGGACTTGGCGCTAGTATTTTAAATGCCTATCTTTCATCTAAAAAACATAAAGACACTATGTAATATAGACCAAGAACTGCTTACAATGAAGCGGTTCTTGGCTTTTTTATTAAGCTTCCCATTTCTTTAAATACGGAAACGGGTCAAAGGACCATTCTTGTTGTCCGTTATCACGATACATGCCGTAATGTAAATGAGGTGGGAATTTACCAGATGTTCCAGGAGGGCCATATCCAGTAGAACCGACAGAGCCTAATACATCTCCAGGTTTAACGATATCGCCAACTTTTATACCCTTTGTATAGCCATTTAAATGGGCATAATAATGATAAACATTTTGATGATCACGAATGCCGATACGCCATCCTCCATACATATTCCAGCCTTTTAACTCAACAACGCCATAGGTAGTCGAACGTACAGGAACACCATAATTTGCAAAAATATCAGTTCCCTCATGAATCCTTCTACCTCCAAAACCACGTGAATCTCCCCATGTGTTTTTGTAACTGTAATTGTGAGTTTGCTCAACAGGAAAAGCGCGTTCAGATAAATCAATCGTGTTAAACTTTTGATACATATGCGCGATATTCATGATTGTTTGTACGGTGAGGTCTCTTTGATAATAAGACCAAAGTGCAATTTTGAAATCATCCTCTGAATGCCCTTGTTCTAAGAGCAATTGAGCCATCGTATATAAGATATCTTCAGGATTTTTTGGATCCGCTTGTTGGTCTGCATTTCCGGTTTTACCAATCCCATTAAACAGTTGAATCGCATCGACATGTTGATTATTAAATATATTACCTATTCCAAACCATGTCTCATGTGGGATGTCTATAGCTATTAATTGTTCTGTTGGCGTTTTTTCTTGTATGTTGCGTTCATATTGATCAATTGCTGCTATATAATACCAGGGCACTTGTGTAATGGTTTCTATTTTTTCGTATAAAGCCATCCGTTCAGCATGTTGTTTATCAGATGACGTTTGGGCGTTGGCTGTGTTTGGGAGGATACAGATCACAATAGTATTTATGATGAGTATAGTCGCTATAACATATGATTTTAAATGCATATACAATTAAATCTCTTCTTTCTCGGGTTCTTTCGTTTTTGTCATGTTATCGATGATTTTTTCAATCGTGTGATCTGTATCATTACTTGGTGTTTCTCGATGTAAACTATGAATGTCATCCATATGAATTGGGTTAGCTGACACATATACATCATAAAAACCAGGGACAATGGATTCAGCTGTTTTAGTCGCAATCTTTTTAAGCTTTTCTGAATCCTTGTTTTCTTCACCAGCATCATAAGCAATTAAGACATGTTGATCTGTTACTAAGGTAGCTGCTTCTTTATACGGTTTTTGTTGCATCAAAATTTTAGTAATGGTATCTGCCATCTGTTCTCTATTTAATTGTGGGGTTTTCTTTTCGTCGTCATCCATCACATCAAGATCCTCTTCTGAATAGCGGACAAACCCTAATTGATGCTCTAATTCTTCATCTTGCTCCGGTTTTTCTCTTGTGGGTTCGAAGTAATTTGTATTTTCTTCATTAGGATTTGTGTTAAGTTGCTTTTCGTTTGTACATGCGCTTGCTATAATAAGAAGAGTAAGAATCATGATATAATGACTGATTCGTATATATTTCATTAATTGATACTCCTAACTTTAGTGTGGTATGTTTAGTTTGTTTATATTTTCGAATTTCATACATAATGAAATGCAGAAGAGATGAATTGGATCGGGGAAACGAGGGATTGAGATGGTTGAATGTAATGGAGTCACTTATGAGATAATTGAGGATGTTCGTAATGGCTTTGATCAGGAAGTGTTTGAGGAACGCTATTCGGAAATATTAAAAAAGTATGATTATGTAGTCGGAGATTGGGGATACGATCAGTTACGTTTAAAAGGATTTTATGAAGATCATCACTCAAAAGCCAATTTTGATATGAAAATCAGTACATTAGATGATTATATATATGAATATTGTAATTTTGGTTGTGCGTATTTTGTGTTAAGAAGAGTCGAATCATAAGGGAGGCGTTTTATGTATTTCGTTGATGTAGGAGAAATTGAAAAGCGACTCACTTATATGGATCAATTGATTGCACAATTTAAGAATGAACCAAAGGAGCAAACAACGACATATCGTTTGGCAAGTGAACGTTATGTAGATGTTGTGGTTGAAGTTATTCTGGATGTTGGGCACCAAGTGATTGACGGGTTTTTAATGCGCGACGCAGGGAGTTATGAAGACATCATTACGATTTTATTGGAAGAGGATGTTATTTCAGAAAGAAACGCAGTCGTGTATAAAGATTTTATCCGACTCCGTAAAAAAGTGAGAAAATCATACACTAGTATTGAACGAGCGGAAATTGAACAGATGATACATGACAATCAGGATGCCATTACAAGTTATACAAACGACATTCGCAACTATATTAAAAATCATGATGGAGTTGCCCATATATTCCATCAAGACATATGAGGTGAAAGCATGAAAACATATGAAGGATATTTAATTGATTTAGATGGTACAATGTATCGCGGAGATAGTGAGGTTAAAGGGGCAGCAGAGTTTATCCATCGTCTACAAGAGCATGCTATACCGTATTTGTTTGTTACGAATAATGCTTCACTTACACCAGATGAGATTGTTGAAAAATTACATGGCTTTCAAATTCCTGCACGGAAAAAAGATGTGTTTACATCAGCATTAGCAACGGCATCATATATTAAGCGAAAAGAAGAAACTGCGAAATGTTTTGTCATTGGTGAAAATGGCTTACAGGAAGCGATTAAAGATGCAAATCTGCCGATTGTTCAAGAAGATGCTGACTATGTTGTTATTGGTCTTGATCGCGAAATGACTTATCAACAAATGGCAGAGGCAGGCTTACAAATTCAATCTGGTGCAGAACTCATTTCGACAAATCAGGATAAAGCAATACCGAAAACACGCGGATTGTATCCAGGAAATGGGGCACTTACAGCTATCCTTACGACTACAACGGGTGTAGAAGCCACATTTGTTGGTAAGCCAAACAAGATTATTATGAATGAAGCAATTAAGCGATTAGGCGTGGAAAAAGATAAGGTTATGATGATCGGCGACAATTATGAAACCGATATCCAAGCAGGTATGCAAGCGGATTTAGATACATTAATGGTTTTAACTGGGGTAACAAAATACGAAGATATTAAAACATTCTCAGAAAAACCTACATATTATGTGAATGATTTAACTGAATGGTTACAGCATCTTACATAACCCTTTATGCGTGAGAAATCGCGCATAAAGGGTTATGTTTTTTAATCGTCTAATAGAATGTCATCGGCTTGTGAGTGAGCGAGACGACTAGAGGCTGCTGCAGCAATGGCTCCAACAATATCATCGAGGAATGTATGAACCACACCAGGTTTTGGCTCATTTAATTCTTTTAAAATGCCCGGTTTAATTTTGTCGATATAACCAAAGTTGGTAAATCCAATTGAGCCATAAACATTTACGATAGAAAGCGCGACAACTTCATCAATACCATATAAACTTTCATCTGCTGCAATCGTTTCTTGCAAAGGAGAATCCAGTTGTTGTTTTTCAGCTAAAACATCCAACTGAATGCCAGTCATAATGGCATGCTGTACTTCTCTTTTTCCAAGTACTTTGTCGACATTAGAGATACATTCTTCCATCGTTAAATTATCATGGTATTTTGCTTGTAAGTGATATACCAATTCAGCCATATCCTGCATCGTTACACCACGTTTATGTAACCATTCTCTCGCTTCAGTTTCTAGCTTACTTCGATGTGTATTTTGATTCGTATTCATATGTTCCACCTTACTTTCTTATTTTCAATTAATGTTTTAGAGTCTCATCACATACAATGAAATATATTATATTCCGATAGGAGGTATATCATGCATGAACTGCTGCATGATGCTTACGGACTTCATATCAAAGATGAGGTCACACGATTTGGACGACATGGCTATACAGATGGAGAGTCCCTTTACTTTATCATAAAGCTGGAGAAAAAAGAGGCGTGTTATATTGAACAATGTATGCTTGCCAGGTTTTTAAGAGAACAAGGTTGTCGCCAAATAGCTCTGCCCATTCAAAATCATCATCACTCATGGATAACCAACACTTCACATATGTATGTCATTGTCTTTAAATTACCCTACATGAATGTACTTGAACCTTCAATACCCTTTCAGCATTTAGCTACCTTTCACAAAATTTCTCAAACATTTCCTTTTGAACCACAATATATGAATGATTATGGATTTTGGTCTACAATATGGCAGGATCAGGTTATAACGATGAAAAGGCAAGTAGAGAAAGCAATCGTATTAAACAACTCAACAGTACTTAACACCATAATAGACAATTTACCTGAGTTTATGCGTTTGTCTAAGCTTGCCATACAATTACTTACAGAAGCAGAAAACGAAAGTTATTTTAATAGGACAGATAAACCAGCTATTTGCTTTAATCGATACGAGGGACAGCAACAAACGCCAATTATTTTACCAATTGAGCTCGTATATGATCATCCTGTTCGAGATATAGCTGAACGAATTCGCTATCACGTCTTACACGATTCGATACATAGAGATATTGAAGTGAAAGAGTGGCTAGAACGCTATCAAGCAGTGCAACCCTTATCAACTTTAGGCATGCGTATGTTATATGCTCGACTTTTGTATCCAAGTCATTTTTGGGAGATGTGTGATTGGATGATTGCAGCACCAAGAAGTAAGAAGTATGTCGAGGTTATAGAAAGATTGATTAAGCGTCACCGCTCTTATTTAAACAGAGTTAATGATATGTTTAAATAATTGACTTCAATCAATAGATTGGGATTGAATGTAAAAGAGGCGGGGCATAAAGATTTATCCCAGCCTCTTTATTTATAAAATAAGCATCTTAGAATACTTGTTCGATTTCTGACACGCCTGGAACCTCAGCCATTAATGCACGCTCAATTCCAGCTTTTAACGTAATTGCAGAACTTGGACAGTTTCCACAAGCGCCCATTAATTTCAGTAAGACAACACCATCGTCATCCACATCAATTAATTCAACGTCTCCACCATCACGTAATAAAAAAGGACGTAGTTTACCTAACACTTCACGGACTTGTTCTTCCATGATTTATCTTCCCCTTTCTTACCTCTATTATAAAATGAATTCTTTAAAAAATCTATTCATTATTATTTACTTTAAATTCAGATACTTTCATTTTAACTTTTTACCCAATTGATGTAAAATGAAACTAACTACAAAATAAGATTTAAATGTTCATAAAACATTAGCAACTACAAAAAGGGGGCTTTGGCTATGGCTAAAGATATTACAATTACGGTTTACGGTGCTGATCAAATTTGTGCAAGTTGTGTTGGTGCACCTGGTTCTAAAGATACTTATGAATGGTTACAAGCTGCTATTGGAAGAAAATATGTAGCAGATGATTTAAAATATACGTATATTGATATTACTCATAAACAAGATGATCCTGCACATCAAGCTTTTGTAGATAGAATTTATGAAGAGGACTTATTTTATCCGATTGTCTTTGTAAATGATGAAATGGTTGGAGAAGGTATTCCAAAACTGAAAACAATTTATCAAGAGTTAGATAAAAGAGGTATAGAACTTCAAGAAGCCTAAGTCTAAAAAGATTAATCAACTATATTTTTGGGCATATATGTATAAAAGGACAAGGAGGACGTATAAATGAAAATTGAAATTTCAGATGATGCAAGAGAACAAATTAAAGAAATGATGGCTGATGAAACGGATGACGTTCGCCTTAGATTTGGCATTAAAGGTGGGGGTTGTAGCGGTTTATCTTATTCATTAGGATTTGAATATGAGATTAATGAAGAATTAGATGAAACGGCTGAAATTAATGAGATTCCTGTCGTGATGGCAAAAATGGATATGCCAATCGTTGAAAATACAGTCATTGATTTTAAACAAAATATGATGGGCGGCGGATTTGTGATTGATAATCCTAATGCTATCGTTTCCTGTGGTTGTGGCTCTTCATTTAGAACGAAGACAAATGCTGGAGCACCAGGAGATTGCTAATACAAATGGGACCTATTCAAAAGAATAGGTCCCATTTGTTCATTAATCAAACATAGCAGTTGAATGCTTAGGTTGTAAACGAGCTTTTGGATCGATGTAGTGTTTAGCATTACTAACGGCTGTAGGTCCCTCACCGAAGCCAGTGACAATCAATTTGATTTTGCCATCATATGTTGTAATGTCACCTGCAGCATAAATACCAGGAATATTTGTTTCCATTTTACTATTAACGACGATACTATTACGTTCAATTTCAAGGCCCCAATCCTTAATTGGACCGAGAGCAGAAATGAAGCCGTAGTTACAAATAACAGAATCGACATCAAGTTCTATGATGCGATCACCTTTTACTTCTTCAAGTACAACTTTTTCGATTTTGTCTTGTCCGATCATTTCTTTAGGTACAAATGGTGTCATCACATGTACATTTGAATCGTTGAGTTCTTGAACAGAGCTTTCGTGAGCGCGGAATGTATCACGACGATGTACTAGAGTTACCTTTTTAGCAATCTTCTCGAGCATCAATGCCCAATCCACTGCAGAATCTCCACCACCAAGAAGGAGTACTTCTTGATCTTTAAATTGTTCCATATCATTTACGAAATAATGAAGATTAACCCCTTCAAATTGATCACAAGCATCTAGATTTAAACGTCTCGGGGCGAATGCACCATTTCCAGCTGTAATGATAATTGTTTTCGTGTAGTGTGTTTCTTCATTTGTTGTCAGTTTGAACGTACCATCTTCTAGACGTTCTAACGTTTCAACAGATTGGCCAAGTACAATCGTAGGATCGAACATTTTTGCTTGTTCTTCTAATTGATCGACTAAATCCTGAGCACGTACTTTAGGAAAACCTGCAACATCATATATATACTTCTCTGGATATAGGGCAGTTAATTGGCCACCTGTGTGAGGCAGGCTTTCGATTATTTTGACACTAGCTTGTCTCATACCACCATAAAAAGCTGTAAATAAACCAGTAGGTCCAGCTCCAATAATTGTTATATCATAAACTTCTTCTGACATGGAATCATCCTCCTACTATATATTGAAACGATATGGTTGTATATTTTGTTAAAAAATATGTATATCGTAAAGAGTGCTGAATACTTTCTTATTTTAACATAAATCGATTTAAAACGTTATGAAGAAAGCTTATTATTACGTGAAAAGTCAAACAATTCGGAAAGTATCTTAAACACTTGAAAAAGCATGCTAAAAGGTCTACTATTATCAATGGACTAATGATTGATAAGTATGTGATATATTAAACAAACTTTTTTATTGATTAAACAAGTGAAAAATATCACATATTAAATCGTACGATGAATAATAATTGAAAATATAAATTGGAAGTGATGGATAATGAAAAAGGATATAGTCATTCTTGGCGCTGGATATGCTGGTATGATGACTTCTGTAAAATTACAAAAAAAGTTAAGTGTCAATGAAGCGAATATTACATTGGTAAACAAACATGATTATCATTACCAATCTACATGGTTACATGAAGTATCAGCCGGTACAATTGATCCAAATCAATGTAAGATTGATATTAAAGATGTTGTGAATACAAATAAAGTCAATCTTGTTATTGATTCTGTCGTTGAAATTAACCCAGAAGAAAAGAAAGTGAAGCTAGAAAATAGTGAATTATCTTATGATATTTTAGTGATCTGTTTAGGTTTCCAAGCAGCTACATTTGGTATTCCAGGAATTGAAGAACATGCATTTACTGTAGAAAATATTAGTACATCTCTTCTAATTCGTGAACATATTGAGTATAACTTTGCGAAATATCAAGAATCTGAAGAAAAAGATCAAAGCTTATTGAATATTGTCGTTGGTGGTGGCGGTTTTACAGGTGTTGAAGTAGTCGGAGAGCTTGCTAATAAACTTCCTAAGCTATGTGAAGAATATCATATTGATAAAAATCTCGTTCGAATTTTCAACATTGATGGGTCACCAACTGTATTAAATGGCTTTGACCCTGAATTGGTAGAATATGCGATGAATTCATTAGAATCACGTGGTGTAGAGTTTATCAATGGTTCCATTCTAAAAGAAGTACGTGAAGATGGTATTACGTATGAAACAGATGGAGAGCAATTTGATATTCCGACAAGAACGGCTATTTGGGCTGCAGGTGTACGAGCTAACGAAATTGTTGAAGCCTCAGGTCTTGAAACAAACCGTGGTAAAGTACCTGTCACACCAGAAATGCGTGCACCAGGTCATGATGACATCTTTGTTGTCGGAGATTGTGCACTTGTTATGGATGAAGAAACAGGGCGACCATTCCCTCCAACTGCACAAATTGCCCTGCAACAAGCACCAGTCGTTGCTCATAACGTAGAAGCGCTTGTAAAAGATGGAGAATTAGAGCCATTTGAAGCGAATCTATTAGGTTCAGTTGCTTCACTAGGTCATGATGATGCCATTGGTGTCATTTTAAACGGCAAAAAAATCTTTGGTTGGAAAGCAACTGTCATGAAGAAAATCATTGATAACCGTTATTTAATTAAACTTGGTGGACTTGGTTTATTGTTTAAAAAAGGGAAATTTAAAATCTTCTATTAAAAATTGTTAGCAAAGATGACAATATGTTGTCTTTGCTTTTCGTTTATTTTCATATAAAATGAAGTAGATATCGTACATAAAATGTTTTTTAGGAGAGAGTTATTTTGGTTCAATTTGTTGTTGCCATATTATTATATTTTGTTATTTTCTTTGGGGTTGCGTTTATTTTAAATATGCTGTTACGACAAACGTGGTTAATGGCGTTTTTATATCCGATTTTTGTCGTGATTATGGTTGATAATCAATCTACTACAGAATATTTCAAAGCACCTAAAGGCGCTTTTAATCAAGCGTGGGATCGGATCGTCGGTTTGACGCCTGCAGATATTGCTATTTTAACAGCTGGTTTTGCAGGTACAATTGTTTGTGCATTTGTGATTAAATTTTTACGCAAAAGTGGTTATCAAATGTTTTAAATATTCTAGTATAAATTTCATTAGCTATGCCCAAGATAACATCTAAAGAGGTGTTATCTTTTGTATTGTAAAAATTATATCGGTCTAATATGTAGCCTCATGATAGGGGTTGCTCTATTTGTCTTGTTGAGTGCTCTAGATGTCGATAAAACGGTATTGGCTAAAGATCATCAAAAAAGAGATATTCAATTAGCGGAAAAAAATTGGAATGAAGCGATTCCGGACACGCGGTATTTATCAAATGAAAAAAAGATTGTTCAAACACAATCCATTGAGTCTATCATGCAGAAAGAAGGGCATGAGACAGTAGAGGTAACAGCTACCGGCTACACAGCTGGACACGAATCTACTGGAAAAACGAAAGAAGATCCTGCATATGGGATTACCTTTTCTGGGGTTCCAGTAACGAGAGACTTATACTCGACGATTGCAGCAGATCCTGATGTATTCCCAATTGGAACGGTGATGTATATTCCGGATTATGGATTTGGAGTTGTCGCAGATACAGGTAGCGCGATTAAAGGACATAAAATAGACTTGTATTACGAGACGGTTGATGATGTATATGACAATTGGGGCAAGCAGGATACAAAAGTGTACATCATTGAGGAAGGCAATGGTCAATTATCAAAAACAGCTTTCAATCAGTTGAATGAAGGCGACTCGGCAAACGTATTCCGCTCTGTTTGGGAAGCAGAATAAAAGACCTTACTAGAGAACTGGTAAGGTCTTCTTATGTTTATTGGATGGCAGTATCGAGTGATAATGTCATCATATCTTTAAATGACGTTTCTCTTTCTTTTGCTGTTGTTTCTTCTCCAGTTAATACATGGTCTGAAACGGTTAAAATTGACAAGGCTTGACGCCCAAATTTCTGAGCTAAAGTGTACAAGGCAGTTGTTTCCATTTCAATGGCAAGGACATTATATTGAGCAAGTAAACGATTGACTTCTTTAGCATTATCACGGTAAAAGGTATCGCTTGTAAAGACATTGCCAACCTTTACATGTAAAGAACGTTGTATGGCATTGTCGTAAGCAGTTTTTAATAAGGAAAAGTCAGCAAGTGGGGCATAGTCAATCCCACCAAATACCATTCGATTCATTTGAGAATCTGTCGTTGATCCTTGTGCTAAAATAATATCACGTACTTGGACGTTTTCTTGAATTGCTCCACAAGTACCCACACGAATAAGCTTTTGGACATCGTAACTTTGAATTAACTCATTTACATAGATTGAAATTGACGGGACACCCATTCCAGTACCTTGAACAGAAATGCGTTTTCCTTTATATGTACCCGTATAACCGTGCATTCCACGAACATGGTTATATTGAACAGGATTTTCTAAGAAATGTTCGGCAATGTATTTTGCACGTAGGGGATCGCCCGGTAATAATATTGTATCTGCAATTGTTTCTTTTTCCGCACCAATATGTACACTCACGACACGTCAGCTCCTTTACTCCTCTTTAGGTCAATACATTATCATAATTTTTTGATAAACTCAATTTCATTTGTGTCATGCTAAATTTTACAGAATTTCAACAGTTTCTAAAATTGATTGGCAAGTATATGAAATCTGTTATAATCGAGAAGAAGGAAGTGACGAAATTATGGAGTTTTTGTATTTTCCAGAAGATAAGACTGAATACATTCCGTCTTTTATATTGTTAGTTATTTTTATGATTGGCGCAATTGCTGCAATGGTATTCTTTTATAAAAAGTCGAAAAAAGAAGAAAAGTATTTTAATGATAAATATATGAATTTTGATATGGATACAGATGATTCAAATGATATATTTGAAGAAAATGAGTCTCACTCGCATTCAAAAGAAGCAAAAGCTACTGAGTCCTCTTCAAGTGATCGAGAACATGAACCAGAATAACGGTTTATGTTCTTTTTTTGTATGGAATAATTGCGAATGCTTCATACTAGTAGTAGAAGATGTATGAAGAGAGGGAAAATCGTGAAAAGAATTGGAATCATTTGTTTACTTTTATGTTTAGCTGCCTGTTCAAAAACAATTTCTGCCGTTAACGTGAATATGTACAACGCAGATGGAGATATGATTGGGACAGCGGCTTTAAGTGAGGTAAAAGATGCTGTAAAGATTAAATTAAAAGTCGAGGGAATAGATACAGGATTTCATGGGATTCACATTCATGAATTGCCTAAATGTAAGGGGCCGGCATTTAAATCCGCAGGAAATCATTTGAATCCTGAAGATAAACAGCATGGACTGATGAATGATAAAGGCTCACATTTAGGCGATTTACCGAATGTAAAAGCGGATGACAAAGGCATGATTAATGCAGAGCTCACTGTACCAAAGGCTACATTGAAGGAAGGTAAAACGTCTCTATTACAAAATGATGGCACTTCATTAGTCATTACGAAAGGTATTGATGATGGGAGGAGTCAGCCAAGTGGTAAATCAGGGAAGCGTATTGCTTGTGGGGTGATTCAGGAAGAGAAGCAACGAACAAACGATAAAGGCTCACCTACTGACCCAACAGAATCTTTAGATGAACAAGATACAGAAAAGTAACATAACACCAAAAGCTGAGCACAGACTTTACTCATCGTCTGTGCTCATTTTCCTGCATTATTTACTTTCTTGATGCTTGCTAATGGCATGAATCATTTGATTTACCGCTTGTTCTAATATGTCTGGATGACACGCAATATTCATTCGCATAAATTGACTACCTTCTTCACCGTAGGCGAGACCAGCATTTAAGCCGACCTTAGCTTGTTGAATCATAAACTGTTGTAATTCCAATGGTGTAAAGCCTAATTTCGAACAATCTAGCCATAATAGATAAGTTCCTTCGGGTTCGATGATGCGAATTTCTGGAGCTTCCTTTTTAAATGTGTTGATGACATAGTTCTTATGCTGTGTTAATCGTGATAATAAATCTTGTAGCCATTCGCCGCCATGTTTATAAACAGCCTCCAATGCCATATTTCCCATTGTATTTAATTGTTTATGTCCCGCTTTTTGCAATGTAAATTCTTGTTTTCTTCTTAATGTGTCATTTTTAATGATTGAAAAAGAGGCTTGTAAGCCGGCCATGTTGAATGTTTTTGACGGCGCCATATAGGTGACTGTTTGCTGCGCAATCTCTTCAGATAATGATGCAATGGGAATATGCTGATGCCCTTCATATACTAAATCACAATGTATCTCATCGGATAATATTAGGACGTCATATTGCACACATAAATTCGCTAAGTGTTTCAATTCATCCTTTGTCCAAACACGTCCAACTGGATTATGTGGTGAACACAATAGGAAGGCTGTAATATTCTGATTTTTAAACTTCTCTTCAATATCAGTAAAGTCCATTTCAAAATGTCCTTGATTGTCGATTAAACTACTTGTAACGAGTTTACGATCATGATCTTTAATCATTTTGAAAAAGGGTGTGTATACAGGTGTTTGAATTAAAATTTGGTCACCTGGATTAGTAAATGCCTCTATTGACATGGCAATACTTGCGACAACACTTGGACTAAAAGATAACCAATTCGGTTCAATTGGCCATTTATGATGTTCATTAATCCATTTAACAATTGGGTTTGTGATGTCTTCATCGACAATTGTATAACCATAAATACCATGTTTTGCACGTTTTATTAAAGCTTCATTAACAGCGTCCGGGGCGGTGAAATCCATATCAGCAATCCATAAAGGAATAATATCTTCAGCTTGAAAAGTGCTGTTAAGGCTGTCCCATTTTACTGAGCGTGTATGAGTTCGATCATGTTTGATATCAAATGAATTCATAATAGATCTCCTTTAACGATAATGATGTGCTTATATTTATATTAGACGGATTAAACGATGTAAACAAATGGTTTGTTTAACTATGAGAAAAAAGATAAAAAAAACAAAGCGTCATGTGACGCTTTGTCTACAGGGGGAATACGAGAAAGTCTTACATTCAAAGTATACCCAAATGTGTTAAAGATAAACTTTACAAAAGTATTTTTTAAAAATTAATTTTTAATGACCACAAAAGCTGCCAAAATAAAGAAAACAAACTCCAAATTCTATGTTGAATTTGGAGTTGGAACGAAATACATGATATTGCTTATTTCTTAAATGTATTTTCGCGGTCTTTCGATTGTTCAATCCAATCTTGAAGTTTGTCTTTTAACGTGTTAAACCCAGCACTAGCTCCAGTGTCTTCTTGTTGCTGTTGTTTAGGTTGTGGAGTTCTTTTTTCTTGTTTTTGTGGAGCTTCTTCAGTTGCACGAATTGATAGTGAAACTTTGTTCTTTTCAGCATCAACATTTAAAACTTTAACGTTTACAGTGTCTCCAATTTTTAAGTGCTCGTTCACGTCTTGTACATATCCATGAGTGATTTCTGAAATATGAACAAGTCCTTGAGTTTCTTCATCTAAAGCAACAAAAGCACCATATGGTTGAATACCTGTTACTTTACCTTCTAATACTTGACCAGCTTCAAACTTGTCTGTCATGCTGAACATCTCCTATACATATATTCAAATTCGATTCTTTTCACACAGTAATATATGTTAACACAAATTACAGACATCGGCAAAGGGGCATTATCATTTTTTTGTAGGATTATCTTGGAACGATTTAGGGACTATAAAAAATAGATATTTGTTATAATAATGATGACGATGAGGAGGAATGAACGATGTCAAATATCGAACAAGATTTTTTAATGGAATTATTAAAAACGCCATCACCTTCAAGCTATGAAATGCATATACAACATAAGTGGATCAATCGAACAAAACCATTTGTAGATGAATTGTTAACAGATGATGCTGGAAATGCAATTGGCGTGTTAAACCCTGATGCGCCTTTTAAAGTTTTACTAGCGGGACACTGTGATGAAATTGGTCTGATGATTACAAGGATCGATGAAAATGGCTTTTTATTTATGGATAAAGTTGGAGGCATTAATCCAAAAGCAGCTGTAGGTATGCGTGTACGTGTTTTAGGTGAAGCGAAGAGCTTCAATGGTGTGATTGGCTGTAATGCTCAGCATCATGGTGGTTTAAAGGATGACTTTGGTTTAGAGGACTTGTTTATTGATTGTGGATTTAAAACAAAGTCTGAAGCAGAAGCATTTGTCCAAGTTGGGGATTTAGCTGTGTATGAAAGAAATCCAGAAATGCTACAAGATCGCTATGTTGCTGGAAGAGGTCTAGATAATCGTACAGGAGCCTTTATCGTCTCAGAAGTATTAAGACGTCTTTCTAATCAAGATTTGAAGATTGGTGTGTACGGAGCAAGTACAGTCAATGAAGAGACGAATATGGGTGGAGCGTACTTCGCAGCGGCAGGCATTAAACCGACACTTGCAATTGCTTGTGATGTGACGTTCGCAACAGATTACCCACATGTGAATAAAGCGAAATATGGAGATATCACATTAGATGGTGGACCTGTCTTGGCTAAAGGAGCACCCATTAATCGACAAGCCAATCGACTATTGGAACAATCCGCAAAAGCATTAAGCATGAATGTGCAATATGAACTAACGCCTGCGATGACAGGAACAGATGCAGATCGAATGCGACTAACGGGTAAAGGTGTGCCGATTGCACTCGTATCATTACCACTTCGATATATGCATTCACCAGTAGAAACAGCAAGCATGCAAGATATCGAACAAGAAATTGAGCTACTTGTGCATATGTTGACGCATTTAAATGGTAAGGAGAGCTTAAATCCTTTAGATTTATAATCTCTGAGCAGATGGTTGGCAAAGTTTAAAAAGAGATGTATAATAAAGTTAGACAATCAAATATCGCATATCGATTCATCTTCGGGGCAGGGTGTAATTCCCGACCGACGGTAAATGAGTGTTACAACTCAAAGTCCGTGACCCACTTATTCAAAGTGGCTGAGCCGGTGCAATTCCGGGACCGACAGTTAAAGTCTGGATGGGAGAAGATGGAAGCCTATGTATAGATGTTTTTGTGCATCTATATTTTCCAATAGATTCTATTACCCAAAAACCCTTGAAGCAATGGTTTTTGGGTTTTTTAATGGAATTTATACCAGGCTAAATTCCTTCATCAACATCAGATGTAATCGATATGTAGGATGAAGGAGGAGATTGTGATGACACATAGTCAATCATCACGAAAATTATTAAAAATGATCATCATTGCTTTATTAGGTACAGTATCTTTATTCTTATTCTTTTTAAACTTCCCGTTGCCTTTATTGCCGGCCTACTTGAAAATTGACTTTAGCGATGTACCAGCTATTTTAGCTGCCTTTGTATTTTCGCCTGTAGCAGGTATAGCGGTTGTCGGGATTAAAAATATTTTATATTTTGCAACTGTCGGTTCAGGGGATCCAGTTGGCGTATTAGCAAACTTCTTAGCCGGTGTGATGTTTATCGTACCTGTCTCATTTATGTATCACAAGTATAGAAAAGGTGTGAAGAGCATCATTACTGGACTTATAGCAGGTACAGTCGTTATGACCATTGGGATGGTTGTATTGAATTATTTAGTCATCTTACCAACTTATGCAACGGTAATGGGTTGGGAAATGAGTGCAACTGAAAAATGGTGGAGTGTGCTTGTGGGGATTTTACCATTTAATGTGATTAAAGGTATTATTGTCAGTATGCTATTCGTCCCATTATACTTGAGAATGCGTACGTGGATTGAACAGAAGCGTATGAACTTTGCTTAAAAATATATTTAAAAGGATTGAATGTCTTCTAAGGACATTCAATCCTTTTTTGCATAATAGATCATCGATTCTAGACTCAAGTTGTTAACTGTGCAAGTGCAGATTTTACATCATTGTAGGTGTGGAATTTGTTAAAATCTAACATAGCTTGATTGAATCCGATTGCAAGATTTGGTGTGATTCCAGTTAATATTAAACATGACCCCATAATACTTAATAGTTGATCTAGTGAACGAATCGTTTCATAAATGCCTTCTGTCACATTACCGATACTAGATAAATCAATGATTAAATAATCACTCTGGTTTTTTAAAATATGAGCACTAATTGAGTCCATTAATGTAGTTAAACGGTCTTCTGTAACCCGGCCAATAAGTGGTAGGACAGATATCGAGTCTGTAATCGGCAAAATAGGGGTCGATAAAGAACGCACATCTTCAACATATGCTTTCAATTCCATTTCTTTTTCAACATCTTCTGTTATATCATTTTGAATGGCTATGAAAAATGATTGATTGAGCTCTTCAATTGTAACGGGAAAGATATTTAAAAAGTTCCAAAAAGGTGTGCCGTCTTTTTTAAAGTTTTTCAACCTGATGCGTACAGGTTTATTTTCAGAAACGCCGTCTTCGATTTCGTAAAATTTAATAGGATCTGGATTATCCCCCTGTAAAAAACGTGCGTTTAAACCAAGTACTTCCTCAGGTTCGTATCCAGTTATTTTTGTAAACCCTTCATTCACATATATAATCGGATTATCTTCTTGATTCGGGTCAGTGATACTAACGCCAACACCAAGACGTTCAATCGTTGAACGGATGATTTGATTTTGATGAATAAGGTCATATTTATGTAAATAATCTTTCATATTGCGTTGCTCCTCTCATTGTGTTCTGCATCAACGTTAAAATATAATAAGTTTATCCACTTTAATAAGACGTTTAGCTCGTGCTCATTTATCTTAATGGGACAACACCAATGGTACAACGTGAGATACAAATCAGCTTGTCCGCTTCGTCGGTTATTTTAATATCCCAAACCATAGTTGTACGCCCTACATGATAGGGCGTAGCAATGGCTGTAACGATTCCGTCTTTTTTGGAACGCATGTGATTCGCGTTAATCTCCATCCCAAATACGGTATGAGTTTCGGGATTAATATTAGCAAATCCACCAAAGCTTGCCGCGGTTTCTGCAAGGGCTACACTTGCTCCGCCATGTAAAAAGCCTGCTGGCTGACGAGTTGCATCATGGACGGGCATTGTCATTTCGACATAGTCTTTTTTTAATGTAACCATCTCTATACCTAATGCTTCCATTAACGTGTTATCTAATTGCCATTCCAATTGTGATCACCTCTCATATTATTTAAGATAGTTCAACGAGTTTACTAATGAGTAAAGAGATACCTAAGAGCATTCCATATATTGTGTTTGTTTTACCTGTAGCTGCCATCGCTGGCATCATTTCTATTGGATTGTTTTTCCCTTTAAATTTCGTAATGACTTCTGCGGCTTTTTTCGCACTTAAGAGCGTAATAAACGACCACATAGGTAATAAACCGATGAATATAAAGAGAATCGTTAAAGCGTATGACACGATAAATAATATCGTTAATAATGAAATGGCTCGTTTTTGCCCAAGTAAAATGGCGAGTGTTTTTCGTCCGTTTTGTTTATCACCATCATGGTCGCGGATATTGTTCGCGAAATTTAAGCATCCAATGAAAATGGCTACTGGTATAGAAATATACATGACATCAGCGTGGATTGTACCAGATTGAATAAAATAACTTATGCCGATAATCACTGTCCCCATGAAAAAACCAGCAAATACTTCTCCAAAAGGTGTTCTTGAAATGGGAAATGGTCCACCAGTATATAAATAACCGAAAGCCATACAAATTAGACCAATGACAGCGATCCACCAGCTCGAAGCGATACAAATATAAACGCCAAGTAATATAGAAATGCCGTAAAAAACAAGCGCTAAGTTTAGCACTGTTTTTGGTGAAATCCCGTCACGTACAATTGTGCCACCAATCCCGACAGAGTGCTCTGTATCAATGCCGCCAACAAAATCATAATATTCATTAAACATATTTGTGGCAGACTGAATTAAAATGGAAGCCAGTAACATCGCAGCAAGTAGTAAGATATGTAGATGTCCATCAAGCCATGCTAACATCGTGCCGACAAATACAGGTACGAAAGATGCGGTTAGTGTGTGCGGACGTAGCATACGCCACCATATATGTAATCCATCCTGTTCATTTAATGCTTCTTTTATATTGCTTTCTTTTGGCATACGTATAGCCTCCTGTATTTTCTATCCTATCATATCGTATGAAAAGCATGGGGATGTGTCAATTGTATTGTGCGGATTTACGTTATTTTCGCGTAGAGAAGTGATCGTTGCTTATGACTGTCGAAAACTATAGATGATATGCTAAAATAGAAATAATGATTAGTGGAGAATTACGGAGGTCAGCATACATGTTTGAGGCAATACGACAAGCAAATTTATTTACATATCAAGAAAAGATACAACAGTTAAAAGCTGAAGCAACAGGGAGACTTTTTAGTGTAACAAATGAAATTGAGAAAGTTGATCCACTTGCTTTTTTTAGTGCATATGAAGCAATAGAGGAAGATCGTTGGTTTTGGACAAGTGCTGATCAGCAAACATTTTTTGTAGGAATCGGTTCTGCAATACAATTTGAATCCGAAAAAGCTGATCTCCAGTTTATTCAAAATGAATGGAATGACATACTGCAGCATGCAGAAATCGACAATCCATACGAAAACATCGGAACAGGTCCAGTCATTTATGGTGGCGAACCATTTGATTATAAAAAAGCAACAACATCATTATGGAAGCATTTTGAAACGAGTCGATTCATCTTGCCGAAATATATGCTTGTTGTAGATAAAGATCAATGTTTTATGACTTATAATCTGTTTGTAAAAGCAACAACAGCAAGTGAACAGTTTACCGATGACTGGGAGAAGCTAGAAATGGGTTTAAAAGAAAAGCCAATTTATGAGGAAATTGTCACAAAATCTATACGTGCCGAAGAGATAGAACCAGAAGATTGGAAAGATACAATTCAGTTAGCAACTGACACCATTGCACGTGGTGAAGCTCATAAAATTGTACTTGCTCGTGAAATCAGAGTGACATTATCAGCATCTGCCTATATTGGTGCTTTATTACATGAGCTGTTACAGACCCAACCGAACAGCTATGTATTTGCATTCTCGCACCAAGGGGATAGTTTTATTGGTGCTTCACCGGAACGGCTTGTACGTGTATATGATGATGAAGTTTTATCAACATGCCTTGCAGGGACCGCACCACGTGGAAAACATCCAATTGAAGATGAGACTTTGTCACGGGATTTATTAAATGACCCTAAAAATCGTAGTGAACATCATTTTGTTGTTGACATGATACGAAAGGCTGTACAACCATTTTGTGATGAATTGAACATACCGGAGAAGCCGACAGTTACGCAATTGAAAAATTTACAACATTTATACACGCCAGTTGAAGCGACATTAAAACCGTCTGCCCACCTGTTTAATTTAGTGCAAGCTCTGCATCCGACTCCGGCATTAGGCGGGACACCGAAAGAAGCGTCATTGGCCTTCATTCGCGAACACGAATTGCTTGATCGTGGTTGGTATGGAGCGCCAATAGGTTGGTTAGATGCGCAGCAAAATGGCGAATTTGCTGTAGCGATACGATCAGGTCTAATTCAAAAAGATGAGGCTTCATTGTTTGCTGGCTGTGGCGTCGTAGAGGATTCTGATCCTGAAATGGAATATGCAGAAACGAAAATGAAATTCAGACCGATGTTATCTATCTTGGAGGATGAATGATGGAGCATACAGAAGTATTATCAAAATATGTGGGAAATTTTGTTGATGAATTGGTGGCAAGTGGTTTAACACATGCAGTCATTTCGCCGGGGTCAAGGTCAACTCCGATTGCAATGCTGTTAGAAGCACACCAAGCCATCGAAACAACTGTCATTGTAGATGAACGTTCGGCTAGTTTCTTTGCCTTAGGGATTGCAAAAGAAACGAAAAAACCAGTTGTGATTGTGTGTACATCTGGTACAGCTGCTGCAAATTATTATCCAGCAATTATTGAAGCATATTATAGCCAGGTCCCATTGCTTATTTTAACAGCTGATCGTCCTCATGAATTACGGGATGTAGATGCCCCCCAAGCGATTCAGCAATTGAATATGTTTGGCGAATATCCAGTGTGGTTTCATGAAATGGCATTGCCTGAAGCGACTCCTAATATGCTAAATTATGCTAGAAGTAAGGCAGCAAGAGCAATGCATATTGCCATGTTAGAACATGGTCCTGTTCATTTGAATTTTCCTTTAAGGGAACCATTAATACCTAATGTTGAATTAGACGATGTATGGGGCAAACGACGAGGCATGTCGTTTTATCCAACGATGGATGGAGAACTGGAGCCGAATGCGGAAAGTCTTTCACTATTAAGTAATCATTTATCTGAATGTGATAACGGCTTAATTGTGTGTGGTCCTCTTGTTGATGAAGGAGAAGCTCAAGCGATTGTTCGTTTAGCTTCACATTTGCAAGTTCCTTTATTAGCTGATCCATTATCACAAGTGCGCACAATTGGTATGAAAGACACTGTCATTATTGAAAGCTATGATGCCATTTTACGAGATAAAGTACGTAGGGAGCAACTACGGCCAGATTATATATTACGCTTTGGAGCGATGCCTGTTTCGAAGATGTATCGTTTTTATTTAGAAACACATTATGAAGCGGAAAGATATGTTGTCTCAGCACGTCAACAATATCGTGAGCCCTCTGCGATTGAAACGCATTTTGTCCATTCGAATGTAGAACTGTTCGTAGAGGGGTTGATTGAACAGACAAGTGTGTCAGATAAACATACGACTTGGTTGTCTCGTTGGATACAAATGGATGAAGCAGCATGCAGTGTCTTATGTACAAACGATTCGGAAGTATTAACTGAAGGCGAAGTTGTGACACAATTAAGCCAAATCCTTCCAGATGACGAGTTGTTATTTGTAGGCAACAGTATGGCAATTCGTGATGTCGATACATTTATGATACATGTCCAAAATCAAATGCGTATTTTAGCAAATCGTGGAGCAAATGGAATTGATGGTGTTGTGTCAACAGCAGCAGGTACGGCTAAAACAGGCAAACATGTGACATTATTAATTGGTGATTTATCTTTCTATCATGATATGAATGGGTTACACGCAATTCAAAAAGAGCAATTATCTGTAACGATTATTTTGATTAATAATGAAGGTGGGGGTATTTTTTCATTTTTACCTCAACATAATGATAAAGCGCATTTTGAATCATTATTTGGTACACCTTTAAACATTGATTTTAAACATGCTGCACATTTATACAATGCGGATTATGCTCACGTTCGAACGATTGATGAATTTACTAAATGTTATAAACAAGCTTTGGAACAAAAAGGCTTAACGATTATTGAAGTCCAAACCAATCGAGAAGAGAATATGTACTGGCATAAAGCGAAATGGGCAGAGATTCATGACAGATTAAGCCAGATGGAGTGATAACGTGTATATTCGCACGGAGATGGCAACTTATCATTATGAGGAAGTCGGGCACGGCCCGGCACTTATCTTACTGCACGGATTTACTGGTACGTTACAGACATGGAAGCCTTATATCGAAAAATGGGCTGATACGCACCGGGTAATCGCAATCGATTTGCCAGGGCATGGGAAGACGCGTACACAGATGTTTCCGAGCATGGAAGTATTTGTAGATGAGCTTGCGATTATATTAAAACAGTTAAATGTAGATAAATGTACGATGCTAGGCTACTCTATGGGAGGCAGAACGGCTTTATCATTTGCAGTTCGTTATCCAGAACAGGTGAGCCGATTAATCTTAGAATCAGCTTCACCAGGCCTTCAAACGACAGAAGAACGAGCACAACGTCAACAAAATGATGCACAATTAGCTAGTCGAATTGAATCTGAGGGTCTGGAGGCATTTGTGAATCGTTGGGAGAATACGCCACTGTTTGCAAGTCAAAAAGGTGTACCAGAAACAAAACGTCAAGCTGTACGCAATGAACGCTTAAGTCAAACAGAAGCTGGACTAGCAGCTTCCTTAAGATATATGGGAACAGGTGCCCAACAGTCTAATTGGGATCATTTACAGAGATTACAATGCCCTGTACACCTTGTTGTTGGAGCACTTGATCAAAAGTTTGTTCGCATGAATCAACTGATGGAACAACGACTTCCATATGCTTCATTACAGATTGTTCCAAACACAGGTCATGCAATTCATGTGGAAAATGATGTAGAATTTGATAAACTAGTAAAGCAATTTATTATTAAAGATCGTCTTTAGATCTAAGGAGGAAATCACTTTATGGCAGTTGCTTGGGAAACAGTTCGTGAATATAAAGAAATTTATTATGAAAAGTATAACGGAATTGCAAAAGTTACAATCAATCGTCCCGAAAAACGAAATGCATTTACCCCGTTAACAGTAAATGAAATGATTGATGCATTTGCAGATGCACGAGATGACTCAGAAATTGGTGTAATCGTATTAGCAGGTGCAGGAGATAAAGCATTCTGCTCAGGTGGAGACCAATCGGTTAGAGGCCATGGTGGTTATGTAGGAGAAGACCAGGTTCCTCGTTTGAACGTTTTAGATTTACAACGTCTGATTCGTACCATTCCAAAACCAGTCATTGCAATGGTGTCAGGTTATGCAGTAGGTGGCGGTCATGTCTTACATGTTGTATGTGATTTGACAATCGCTGCAGATAATGCGATTTTTGGACAAACAGGACCAAAAGTTGGAAGCTTTGATGCAGGCTATGGTGCTGGTTTACTTGCTGAAATGGTCGGTCAAAAACGTGCACGTGAAATTTGGTTCTTATGCCGTCAATATAATGCAGAAGAAGCTTATGAAATGGGACTTGTCAACAAAGTTGTACCACTTGATGAATTAGAAACGGAAACGATTCAATGGTGCTCTGAAATCTTGGAAAAATCTCCAACAGCCCTACGCTTCTTAAAAGCATCCTTTAATGCAGCAACAGACGGCTTAGCAGGATTGCAGCAAATGGGTGGAGACGCAACGTTATTGTATTATACAACAGATGAAGCAAAAGAAGGACGCGATGCTTTTAAAGAAAAAAGAAGTCCGGACTTCAAACAATTTCCACGTTTTCCATAAGCATAAGGAAAAACACCTTCTGTCATTTCAACAGTAGGTGTTTTTTAATGATTTCGTAAGTAATTGGATGAACACCCTAAACTAATCAAAACGTTTATCGTATGTTGTAAAGAAAATGCATTTTTGAGAGAGGGATGAGAAGAACATGAAGGAGATGCCGCATTGGTTGTCAAAACAAAGTGAACAAAACCCTAACAAAATTGCATTAGAAGATGAATATGGCAATCAATGGACTTTTTGGGAAATTGAACAAACAAGTAAAAGCTATGCTAGGAAATTGTATAAAGCTGGAATTAGAGGCGGAGATCACGTTGGAATATGTTCACATAATGAACCTCATATGATTATGGTCATCTATGCATTGAGTTATTTAGGAGCAGTCGCCGTGCTTTTAAATACAAAATTAACAAAAGCTGAGCTTACCTATCAAATAAAAGATGCCGAGATAAGCATGATGATCACCAACGAAGCATTGTCATCATACATAAAAGATTTAGAAATCGTATCTTCGTGCTTTACGTTTTCTGAATTAACGAATGTAGCCGAAGCAGATGTTAGGCTAAACGACCATATCGTATTATCCGATGTGTTCACGATTATGTATACTTCTGGCACAACAGGAGCACCTAAAGGGGTTATGCAAACATACGAAAATCATTGGTGGAGCGCGATTAGTTCGATGCTAAATCTAGGGCTAGATAAGCATGATAAATGGCTATGTTCTGTACCTATGTTTCATATAAGCGGCTTATCTATTTTTTTAAAAAGCATTATATATGGCATGTCGGTATTATTATTTAAAAAATTTAAAGCAGAAACAGTTCATCAAGCTATTTTTTCAAAACAAGTGACGATGATTTCGGTTGTCACTGTCATGGCAAGAAGTTTGTTAAATGAATTGCAAAAGTCTACAGAAACAAGCTATCCCGATTATTTTCGTTGCATGCTTTTAGGTGGGGGGATTGTTCCGTTATCTGATTTAGAAAAGGCGAGAGCCTACGGTGTTCCGCTTTATCAATCTTATGGTATGACCGAAACGAGCTCACAAATCGTTACGCTATCTCCAGAAAGTATTAATGCAAAAATTGGCTCTGCTGGTAAACCTTTATTACCTGCATCATTACGCATCACATCAGTTGATGCAGCGGGCATTGGTGAAATTGAAGTGAAAGGCCCTATGGTTACAAAAGGTTATTATAATAAACCAGCAGCAACGCAAGCAGCTTTTTGTGACGAGTGGTTAAAAACCGGGGATATGGGCTATTTAGATGAAGACGGATTCGTTTATATTGTGGATAGGCGCAATGATTTGATTATTTCTGGAGGAGAAAATATTTATCCAGCTGAGCTTGAAAAGGCTTTAATGAATATTAAAGGGATTTCTGCGGCAGGTGTTTGTGGGATGAGTGATGCAAACTGGGGTGAAAGACCAGTTGCTTTTATTGAATCCAATGATGCGCATCTCTCCGCTTCAGAAATCAAGCTGACATTACAAGAATCTCTTGCACCATACAAAATTCCTGACAAAATTTTTCTTGTTTCAACCTTACCAAGAAACGCATCTAATAAATTGTTGCGACGTACTTTACAAGAGTGGTTGCAGAAAAAACTCGAAAATTCATGTTTTAAATTAGAAATTAAGGAAATAGATTAATGACTTACATGTAGAAAGGATTGAAGAAGCAAATGAACAACTTTATGGATGACTATTTCTCATCAAGTTTTGCACAAGGCGTACAGAATTTCATTATCGCACTTATCGTCTTGCTTATTGGTTGGCTTATCGCCAAGGCGATTGGTAATATTGTCGAAAAGGCAATGAAAAAAGTCGATCTTGACAATAAAGTATTTAATAAATTTAGTCAGGATGACAAGCCCGTTAATTCGCATACGATTATTGGTAAAACGATTTATTACATTTTACTAATTTTTGTATTCATTATGTTCTTTAACATTTTGAATCTAGATATGATTGCTACACCATTATCACAGTTAATTGATACATTCTTAGCATTCATTCCAGCTGTATTAAAAGCAGGTTTAATTTTATTACTTGCTTGGGTGATTGCCTCAGCAGTGAAATGGTTAATCGTTACTTTAGCTGACAAGCTAAACTTAACACATCTTTTCTTTAAGCTGAAAATTAAGAAAACAGAAGAAGAAATTAAATCATATATTGCGAAGTTCGCACAAATTATCTTCTATCTAATTATTTTACTATTCATCCCTGGTGTGATGAATGCGTTAAGCATCCAAGGGGTTGCAGAACCATTTAGTAGTCTCATTGCAACAATGCTTGCATTTGTTCCAAAATTATTAGCAGCTGCATTGATTTTTGCAATTGGTTGGTTTATTGCACGTATTATCAAAAACATTGTGGCGAGTCTATTAGAAGCAGTAGGGTCTGAGAATCTGGTTTCTCGTCTGAAATTGCAAAAAGTATTTGAAGGTACATCACTGGCACAATTTGTCGGTAACCTACTATTTATTCTAATTATGATTCCAGTTACGATTTCTGCACTTGAGAAATTAGACTTAACAGGGATCTCAGAACCAGCTATTTCAATGTTGAATGACATCATGAATATGGTGCCAAATATTCTAATTGGAATTGCCTTGATTCTAGTTGGTGTTTGGTTAGGTAAATTCATTGGTGACTTCGTTCGCGATTATTTAGAAAAACTAGGATTTAACCGTCTTGTATCTAAGATGGAAATGAATCAAGAAAAAGCTGGAACAATGACACCAGCAGCAATTGTTGGTTATGTTGTTCAAGTGTTGATCATATTCCTTCTAGTGGTCCAAGCATTAACATTAGTTAAACTTGATTTCTTAGTTAATATTGCAACGGCCATTACGGCTTATTTACCAAGTGTATTAGCTGCAGTATTAATTGTAGGTATTGCCCTGATCTTGGCAAATATCGTACAAAAAGTTCTGAAAAACATTCTTGTTGGCCAAGCAGCTGGCTTACTAGCTGGCTTAGCAAAATATACCATCCTCGTTATTGCTACATTCATGGCATTAACACAATTAGGCATTGCAACTAGTATCGTAACAACAGCATTTACACTCATTCTTGGTGGATTAGCACTTGCATTTGGTCTTGCGTTCGGACTCGGTGGTAAAGAATTTGCACAAAAATATTTACAAAAATTCGACCACACGATTGAAAAAACAAATGTTCAAGCGAAAAACCAAGATCAGGATTCAACAAATGATGACAATCAATTCTAAAAGACTAAAACAGGACTGTGTCAGATATGCTGGCACAGTCCTTTATTTTTTGACATGAGAAGATATGTTATACTATCAAAAGTGAAGAAAACGATATCATTCAATCAAATAAAGGGGGATCTTTGATGGAAAAGAGACATAAAGAAAACTTAGATGGTCTGACCTTACTCGGGAATCAAGGTGTGCCGTATACGTTTGATTACCAACCAGAATTATTAGAAGCCTTTGATAATAAACATCCGCATCGAGATTATTTTGTTAAATTTAATTGTCCTGAATTTACGACACTTTGTCCGATGACAAATCAACCGGATTTTGCAACGATATATATTAATTATATTCCTGATGAGAAAATGGTTGAGAGTAAATCCTTGAAACTATACTTATTTAGTTACCGAAATCATGGTGGTTTTCATGAAGATAGTGTGAATACGATTATGGATGACCTTATCCAATTAATGGAGCCTCGTTATATAGAAGTATGGGGTGTGTTTACTCCAAGGGGCGGTATCTCAATCGACCCGTTTTGTAATTACGGAAAACCTGGAACAAAATATGAAGCCATTGCGACTGATCGTTTGTTGCAATATCGTTAAAAGTTTCCCGATGTTGGGGAACTTTTTTTCTACATAAAAGGCAGACGGGTAAGCCATACTATGGTTGAGGTGAACGTAATGGAAAAAGAAAAGTATTATGTTAATATAGCAACAGGAGAAATTTCGCAAAACCTAGTTGGCAATAATCAAAGTTATACAATCTATGCGAATTTAGCTGATTTAAGTTCATTACGTATAGCGCTTAACCGAATGCATGAAGGTGGCATGAGTTCCTTTTGGAGAAGTCATATTCCGATTATGAGCTATCATCATGACAGTGGAAATGATCAATACGATGCCAATTTAAATGAAGTGTTTTCAATACTATATGAGTGCGGAGATGCAGCTGCACGAGAGCATATTGCCAATTTTCAACTTGGTATAAATGGAGAAATGGAGAAATGAAGCAATCGTAAGCTTTGTTTCTCCATTTTTTGGGTTTACTTTATATGAATTTGGTGTATATACTAATTATAAGTAAAAGATTTCCAACATGAGGGGAGCGGCATCATGCGCAAGTCATATATACTCGGAATCGTATTTGCACTTATCTTAATCATTGCACCGATTGCTGTTGTGATGACTTCTACCGATTCGACTGATCAAGCGGCTGAAGGTAAAACATCGGCAGCAAAGGAAGATACACCAAAGTTAACGAAAGATGAAATCATTTCATTAACAAAAGAATTCAAGCAACAGTTGATGTCAAAAACGGATGAATCTGGAAAAGTGCTCGATTTTGAGTCAAAAGAGGAATATGTAGATTCATTTTCAAATATTGCAAAGCGAGAAAGTTTACCACAGTTTCTTGACGTCTTATATGAAGAAAAGGCGGATGGGCTGTATTTAAAAGCAATGGATACACCACCTTGGTTCAATGAATATAATGACTATGATATGATAGAGACAGACAATGGAACATTTGTTGTCACACAAGAGAACACATCTGATTTACACGGAGAATATACCATACAGTTAGAATTTGTGTATGACCAAAACTGGAAAATAAAAGATGTGCAATACGAATCTGATAAGTAAATGACAAGAAGATGATAAAGGCAGTTGATTGGATTGCATACTTTTAAAGACTTTTATAAAAATACCGTTCGTTTATCTTTTGATAAAAATCCCTATTCAGAAGAACCATGGCATGTGTGGGTGATTTGTAAATATGGTGACGAATGGTTACTCACTGAACATGCAGAACGTGGTTTAGAATTTCCTGGTGGTAAGGTAGAAATAGGAGAAACAGCTGAAGAAGCAGCAGTACGTGAAGTGATGGAAGAGACTGGTGCTGTAGCTAAGAATCTCTATTATGTAGGCCAATATACAGTTGAGGGTAGAAGTGCGACAATTGTTAAAAATGTTTACTATGTAGAGGTTGATAAGCTGTTGCCACGTGCGACCTACTATGAAACAAATGGGCCTGTTCTTTTGAAAACGTTACCTACTAATGTGAAGAAGAATAAGGCATTTAGTTTCATTATGAAAGATGATGTGTTAACGCATTGTTTAGAAGAAATTGAACAAAAACACAAACAATGGGTTAAATAAAGGAAGCGCCAGCATATTTTATGCTGGCGTTTTGTTATGAATCTGTACGATGCTGGATCAACCAACTTTCGAGTTTTTCAACGGCGATATACATAAAGACTGCGAAAATGGCAATCAATAATAAACTAGCCATGACTAACGTAAAATCAAATACTTGGAATCCATAAATAATTAAAAAGCCAAGACCTTGTTTTGAAACGAGAAATTCACCAACAATGACTCCGACCCAGGATAAGCCAACATTTACTTTAAATGTTGAAATCATCGTAGGAAATGTAGCTGGAAATATAGCTTCTTTAAATACTTGCCATCTTGTTGCCCCGAAGCTTTTTAAAACCGTTTCGTAATTCACATCAACTTCACGAAAACCTGCGTATACAACAAGTGTTGTAATAATGATTGAAACCATTGCGCCCATTGCAATAATTGCAAAATAACTTGGTCCAAAAGCAACAATGATAATAGGACCTAGTGCTACTTTAGGCATGGCATTTAAGACAACAAGATAGGGATTGGTAATTTGCGATATTTTATTTGAAAACCATAATCCAGTCGCTAGCATGATGCCCCCAACTGTACCGATTAAAAAGCCAATCAATGTCTCAATAACGGTGACCCATACATGATTGAGTAAGGTTCCTTGCTGAATTCGAGCCCAAATTAATTCAATGATACGAGAAGGTGAACTGAATAATAGGGGATCAATCCAATGCAGTCTGCTTGCGATTTCCCATAATCCAAAAAACGATATAAAAATTAATATTTGCCAACCTATGACAATATATTTTTCATGCTGGATTTGCTTTTGATAAGCTTTATATCGTTGTTTATCTTCGGTTGAGATCATGTTGTTCCCTCATTTCCACGTGAGCCTTTCTGTTCCAGATGATTCATAATGCCCCAAACCTTATCAAAAATTGGCTGATATGTTGGATGACGTCGTGACAAAAAAGGTGTTTCTTGACGCAATTCTGCTGGAATTTCAATTGTTTCTACGAGTTTTCCAGGCTGTTTACTTAAAATGAAGATACGGTCACTCATTGAAATAGCTTCACCAATATCATGTGTCACCAAAATCGTTGTCTTATGATATTCTTTTAAAATAGTAGCAATCAGATCTTCTAATTTTAATTTTGTAAAATAATCTAGAGCGGAAAACGGTTCATCTAATAAGAAAATAGAAGGATCATTCATAAGTGTCCGGACTAACGCAACTCTTTGTCGCATGCCTCCGGATAAGGCATGAGGATATTGTTCGGAGATATCTGGAAGGCCAACTTCTTCTAATAACGTATGAGCTTTTTCTTTAGCTTCGATTAGTTGTGCTTTTTGAACTTTTGGACCTAAAAGAATGTTATCCATAATCGTTTTCCAAGGGAATAAATAATCTTGTTGCAGCATGTAGCCAATTTTCTCCTTTGACTGTTTAAGCGGTTTCTGTTGAAGAGAAATTTGACCAAATGTTTCTTCAGTAATGCCAGCTAGTATGGAGAGTAGAGTGGATTTTCCACATCCACTTGGACCGAGAATCGATACAAATTCGCCTTCTTCAATCGCACAATCGACATCTTCAAGTGCTTTTGTAAAGCCATGTCGATTAAAAAATAAATGTGATACATGCTCTATTTGTAAGTAAGACATGTTCCAACCCTCCTATTTTTTCGTAGCTTGCTCAGCAAAATCGGAATCAACTAATTTGTCATAAGGTGCTTTACCAGGTAATTCACCAGCTGTATCCATGATTTCCTGTAAATTATCCCAAGCAGCTTTTTCTAGAAGAGGGTCAGTTGCAAAGGAATCTTGTTTTTTATAACGTTCAACAGAAGATGCGAGCATATCAAGATCTGTGTCTTTAAAATAGGGCTCTATCGTTTTAGCAATCGTTTTAGCATCCTTTTTATCTACCCATGTTTGTGCTTTATAAATAGCATTTGTGAATTTCTGTATGTTGTCAGGATCGTCTTTTAACATACTTTGTTTCGCCATGAAAACGGTATAGGGCACTGCTCCGGATGCTTCACCAAACGAAGCTAGAATATGACCTTTGCCTTCTTTTTCAAAAATACTCGCTGTAGGTTCAAATAATTGAACATATTCAGCATCGCCGGAAACAAATGCACTTGGAATATTAGCGAAATCGATATTTTGCTGTAAATCCAAATCTTTATGCGGATCAATGTCTTCATTTTTCAATACATATTCACCGACCATTTGAGGCATTCCGCCTTTTCTTTGGCCGAGAAATGTTTCGTTCTTCACATCATCCCAAGAGAAATCTGGATTGTCTTCTTTACCAACTAAAAAAGTGCCATCTGTCTGGGTTAATTGAGCAAAATTCACAGCATAATCTTTAGAATCTTGATGATAGACATAAATTGATGTTTCAGAACCGACTAATGCGATATCAATGGAGTCAGACAGTAAGGCAGTCATCGTTTTATCGCCACCCCAAGTCGTTTGTAAATTGATATCTAAGCCTTCTTCTGCAAAGAATCCTTCTTCAATCGCAACATAAAGTGGTGTATAGAATACAGAACGGGTGACTTCACCTAATTGAATGGTTTGTTTATTTTTTGAACCACACGCGGTCATACCAATCGTAGCGATTAAGATAAGTAAACAGATACACAACTTTTTAAAATGTTTCATTGAATCCTCCTTTTCTAAATAGACGAATGTGCTGTCTGAAGTAATTTATGTAGAAAAGGAAAAAAATGTGAACAAAAAAATCACGCTTTTCTATAATAAGAAAAGCGTGATTTGAGAATATATTGTATGATACGAATTATCCTTTATAAATAGGTGCTGCATCTTTAATAGCCTGACTTGCACTAGAGAACGTTTCAAAATTCTCATGGAACTTCATAGCAAGTTCTTTTGCAGCTTTATCATAGGCAGCTTTATCTTCCCAAGTATTTTTAGGGATGAGTACTTCATCAGGAACACCAGGTACATTAATTGGCATGCTTAAGCCAAAAATGTCATCTGTAACGGTTTCTACTGAATTCAATTCACCTTCAAGTGCTGAATGAATCATCGCACGAGTGTATGAAAGTTTCATACGTTTACCGACCCCGTATGATCCACCAGTCCAACCTGTGTTTACAAGGAAGACGCGTGCGTTAAATTCATCAATTTTCTCACCAAGCATTTCTGCATATGTAGCAGGTTTTAAAGGTAAGAATGGTGCGCCGAAACAAGCTGAAAATGTTGCTTGAGGTTCTGTAATGCCACGTTCTGTACCAGCTAATTTAGATGTGTATCCATTTAAGAAATGATACATTGCTTGTTCTTTCGTTAGCTTACTAATAGGTGGTAAAGTACCAGAAGCATCAGCCGTTAAGAAAATAATTGTATTTGGATGCCCAGCGATACTAGGTGAAACAATGTTATCGATATTTTCTAAAGGATATGCCGCACGTGTATTTTCTGTTAATGAGACATCATCATAATCAGGTATACGACTTTTTTCATCTAAGATAACGTTTTCTAAAACAGAACCAAAGCGGATAGCATTAAAAATTTGTGGTTCTTTTTCTGCCGAAAGGTTGATACATTTTGCGTAGCAACCACCTTCTATGTTAAATACGCCATTAGGTCCCCAAGCATGTTCATCATCACCAATTAAACGACGGTATGGATCTGCTGACAATGTTGTTTTTCCAGTACCAGAAAGTCCAAAGAATAATGCAACATCGCCTTCTTGACCGACGTTTGCTGAACAGTGCATAGATAAAATATTCTTTTGTGGAAGTAAGAAGTTCATAACAGAGAAAATCGATTTTTTCATTTCTCCAGCATATTCAGTTCCACCAATTAAAATAATACGCTTCGTAAAGTTAATGATGATAAATGTTTCAGATTTTGTACCATCCAATTCAGGGTTTGCCTTGAATGTAGGAGCTGAAACGATTGTGAATTCTGCTTGATGATTTTCTAGTTCTTCTTCAGTTGGGCGAATGAATAACTGACGAGCAAATAAATTATGCCAAGCATATTCATTAAATACTTGGATTGGAAGACGATATTTCTCATCCGCACCTGCAAAACCACGGAATTGGAAAATTTCCTCTTTACCTTTTAAGTAACTAATCACTTTTTCGTATAATTTATCAAAAGATTCTGGATCAATAGGTTGGTTTAAATTACCCCAATCGACAATATCTTCTGTCGTTTTATCTTTTACAACAAATCTGTCTTTGGGAGAGCGGCCAGTATATTTACCAGTATGTGCACTAACTGCTCCAGTTTCACTAATACGACCTTCATTGCGAGAAGAGATTTTTTCGATTAAAATAGGAACAGATAAATTTTTTTGTAAGCCTTTATGCTCGTTTAATTCCTTTAATAATACTGAGTGTTCCACCGTGTTCATCTATGCCTTACCTACCTTTTTAACGGATTTATTTGAAAAGCAATCGCTTTCCATGACGATTATTCATCTTATGCATAATAGTATAACACATTTCAATTAATATTCCATACTATTTAAAAAAGAATCTTTATTTTAATAATATTTTTGTGAGATGCTTCGCAAAAAACTGCGATATGTTGACATCTATCGTTATTTCATTTAACATAGTTTTTATGTAAATACTCTTATTCAGAGATGGTGGAGGGACAGTCCCAATGAAGCCCAGCAACCTCACATCATGTGAAAGGTGCTAACTTGAAGCGAGGAAATTCCTTGAACAATAAGAGCGAAGGTAAACCCTTTCCTTATTATTGAAGGAAGGGATTTTTTTATAATTGGAATAAATACCTGAGTCTTCTGAAAAGTTAAACAATTATTTCAAATAAATGATTCTTTTCTCGATAAACATTGCTCATAGAGATATATTTACAATAAAATATGATTTTAGGAGGACATATGATATGTCAGGAAAAACGCGATTATTTACATCTGAATCAGTAACTGAGGGGCATCCCGACAAAATTTGTGATCAAATATCTGATGCTATTCTTGATGAAATTATTAAAAATGATCCACATGCACGTGTTGCTTGTGAAACAACGGTGACAACTGGAATGGTGCTTGTTTCTGGAGAAATTTCAACCACTACATATGTCGATATTCCCAAAGTAGTACGTAATACAATTAAAGATATTGGTTATACCCGTGCAAAATATGGTTTTGATGGGGATACCTGTGGTGTATTAACGGCAATTGATGAACAATCACCAGACATTGCTGAAGGTGTTGACACCGCATTAGAATCAAGAAACCAGGAAAAAACAGAATCTGAAATCGCTGCCATTGGCGCAGGTGATCAAGGGTTGATGTTTGGATTTGCTTGTGATGAGACTGAAGAATACATGCCTCTAGCGATTTCACTCGCTCATAAATTGGCTAAACGTTTAGCAGATGTTCGTAAAGATGGGATTCTATCTTATTTAAGGCCAGACGGAAAAACACAAGTTACGATTGAATACGATGAGAACGATCAAGCAATTCGTGTAGATACAATTGTCATTTCGACACAACATCATGAAGCGATTTCCTTAGAACAAATTGAAAAAGATTTACAGCAACATGTCATTAAAGAAGTCGTTCCATCCCATTTATTAGATGATCAGACAAAATATTTTATCAACCCAACTGGACGTTTTGTCATTGGAGGACCACAAGGTGATGCAGGTCTAACAGGGCGTAAAATTATTGTAGATACGTATGGA